>NZ_DASVSI010000074.1:0-51847 GCF_036388155.1 Hymenobacter sp.
TTTCACGGCATGAATCACGTCCAGGTAGCTCAGGGCGGGCTTCACCATCACCATGTCGGCGCCTTCGGCTTCGTCGAGGGCCAGTTCGCGCAGGGCCTCGCGCTTGTTGGCGGGGTTCATCTGGTAGCTCTTTTTGTCGCCCTTTTTCGGGGCCGAATCCAGCGCGTCGCGGAAGGGGCCGTAGAAAGCCGAGGCGTACTTGGCCGTGTAGCTCATGATGCTCACGTGCTGAAATGCATTCTCATCGAGCACCCGCCGAATCCAGGCCACGCGGCCGTCCATCATGTCGCTGGGGCCGATGATGTCGGCGCCGGCCCGGGCCTGGGCCAAGGCCATCTGGCCCAACACTTCCAGGGTGGCGTCGTTGAGGATTTCGCCCGATTCGGCGTCCACCACTCCGTCGTGGCCGTCGGAACTGTAGGGGTCCATGGCCACGTCCGTCATCAGGACCACATCCGGAAACTGCCGCTTGATGTCGGCCACCGTTTTTAGGTACAGCCCTTCCGGGTTGGCCGATTCGCGGGCCAGCCGGTCTTTCAGCGCGTCGTTGATGCTGGGAAAGGGGGCAAAGGCCTTGATGCCCAGCTCCACGCACTGGCCCACCTCGTCGATGATGCGGTCGGCGGTGTAGCGGTGAATGCCCGGCATGGACTTCACTTCCAGGGTCTGGTTCTGGCCTTCAATCAGGAAAAGCGGAAACAAAAAATCGTGGGTGGTGAGGCGGGTTTCCTGCACCATGTCGCGGATGACTTCGGACTTGCGGTTGCGCCGGGGGCGGTGGGTAGGGAGCATATCCAGTGATTATTTTATCTTAAACAATTGACTAAAGCGGAAGGGTTTTCCATCCGGAAACTCCCCTAATAACATGGACCATAGGCCTAGGTAGGCACTCAGCAAAACAGCGAAAATTCCTGCAAGGATTCCTGCCCCGCCCCCTACAGAGAAAATAAGCCAGAAGCCGCCAATCGCAAGAATTAAAGCAATGCCTGCCAGTAGAAAGCTGGCGTTGGCATCATCAAGCGTTGGCTGGTGGCGTTTGCTTTGAGGCAAAACTTTGACAGCGGGCTTGCTGGCCGCAAGCCTGCGAGCCGTCCCTGCTCCGGTGGAGAATTTGCCCTCGTAATGGCCTGCTCTGCCAGAGCTTGGCCAACCTGCCACCAGAAGCACCAGTACCATCAGCTTGACCAGGCGTGGGATGAAGAACATACAGTGAGGTAAGTCACGAAGCTGGCTTCGCCGGGACAACCCAGGATGTGCAGCAAGTTTACATGATTGGCGCAAAGTTCGCCCAGAAAATCCACTAGTGCCCAAACGGGTCCAGATAAGCCACTAACACGGCCAGGGCCGCGGCTCCAGCCAGGATGCCCCACACCAGTCCGCCGCCGCTCAGCAGCAACCCCACCAAAGCCACCGGCAGTACTACTAGGCCCAGAATGCCAAACACCGTTGTGCCCAAGCCGCGCTCGGCCGTGGCGTGGGGCCGGGTGAACAGGAGGCGTGGCCGCGCAACCGAGGCCTTTGCCTCATGGCGTGGCTCTTGGGCCGTCGCACGCGCCTCTTTGTGCAAGGTGCTAGCCTTTCGGTTGCGATGCCGGGCCACGGGCCGGAGGGCGGGCTCAGCGGGCGCCACGGCGGCTACGGCCGGTTCTGGATTAACGGTCGACACCGCAGGGGCGGGGTGCTGAGGTCCTATTGCTTTTTGCGACTGCCGAATGGGCTGAAAAGAGAAGCTGGGCCGGGCGCTCTGGCAGCCGGTGGCCAGCCCGATAATGGCCCAGGTCAGCAGCGCCAGCAGGCGGTGGGTTGTAGAAAGGTTCATGAACAAGTGTCGGAAACGCTACTGTACGCACCTAGTAGGGTTTCCGCCGTCGGCTCCCATCCCTGCGCCCGCCAAAAGTAGGGTTCCGGTTGCCAACGCGCCGAAGTGCTCAGTGTCCTTTCACGCCCGTGATGATGTAATGCTTGCCAAAAAAGTGGCGAAACGGGTACATTTTCCACTTCAAACCATCGGGCAAGCGGGTGTTGAGCCGCAGCAGATAGAGCAACTGGAACGGATACGCCAGCAAAGCAAAGGGCAGATAAAGGATGTCTTTGGCGTAAAACGACGTGTACTGTACGTCTTCGATGGTGATGCCGTTGGTGCGCAGCAGGCGAATGAGCTCCTGGATGGGCACGTTCTGGGTTACTTCTTCCGAGTCGTCGTACACCGGCCGGAACATGCGGTGCCGGGCCAACAACAGGTAGGCCAGCCGGTCGAGGATGGTGGCTGAATTGTCGTTAGTCAGCACGAAGGTGCCGCCGGGCTTGAGGCGGGCCACGCAGTTGCGCACAAACGAGAGGGTGTTGCTGAACATCATCACCCCGCTGATGGACGTGACCAGGTCGAACTGCTGCTGGGCCGGAATGGGAAACTCGCGGGTCAAATCCATCGCCACGAAAGGGATGTTCCGCTCGTTGGTGCGCGGCGGGGCAATGTCGGCCCCGCAAAGGCTGGCGTTGGGAAAGAGCGTTTGCAGGTAAGACAAAAACTCCATGTTGCCGCAAGGCAAGTCCAACGCTTGCAAGGGCTCATTCTGCGAAAACCGTTTCACCAGCAAATCGAGCACGGTGCGGTTGACGTTCTTTTGGGTTTGCCCACGCAATACCACGAGATTCTCCGGCAGGGAAGCAGTTAAAGCCATATGTTGAAAGCGTGGCGCTGAAAAAGCAATGAGAAAACCCAAGCATTAGTAGGGACAATCTAACTATTTCATGTTTTATTTCAACAATATAGCCGCTGATTTGCAGGGAAACAACCCGGGTTATTCAGTTTTCAGAGCCATCGACTCAATCTCAGTCAAAAATGTAGATGCTGAGTATCTAATTGTTATAAAAATGGAGCCCTGCAGGTTACTTAATTATGCCTGGCTCATCATTTCGGCGGCTTGCCACCCCGTGCCCGCGCCCAGGGCCACGCCCATGCCGTTGCAGCGCACCGCCGCCAGCACGCCGGGTTTCACCCAGTCGATGATGGGCGCCAGCGCCGGGCCAAACCCCATCACGCCGCTCCAGCGGTAGTCCACTCGGGGCCTGTGCCCCGGCACCACCACTTCGTGCAACAGCGTGGTGAGGTACTGCTGCACCGGCTCGGTAAGGCCGGGAATAACCGTTTCCTCGGCCGCAAAATCGAGGTTGCGGCCCCCGCCAAGCAGGATGCGGTGGTCGGGCAACTGGCGGAAATAAGCGTACCCGTGGTCGTAATGGAACGTGCCCGTGAGCTTTGCCTCGGGCAGTGGCTCCGTCACGAGTACCTGGCCACGGCCAGGCGCCACGGCCAGGCCGGGCAGCAGCTCGGTAGCGAAGGCGTTGGTGGCCAGCAGTACCTGGCCGGCCTCGATGGTGGCACCGTTGGCCAGGCGCACCGTTACCGCGCGGCCAGCCGGGGCTTCTATTGCTTGCACCGCGCAATTTGCCGGCACCGGCACCTCAGCAGCCCAGGCACGGCTGAGCAGCGTGCGCATCATGCGGCCCGCATCGAGGCTGCCTTCGCAGTCGTTTTTCAGCAAGGTGCCCACGCCGCCGAAGCCAAAGCGGCCGGCTTCGGGGCTGGCGTCGCGGAAGGTGTGTGCCCGGCCTACCACGGGCGCCAGCAGGTCGTTGAAGTAGTCAATCTTGCTCAGGCACTCGACCGCCAACGCACTTTCCTCGTGGCGGAACAGCTCGTAGCCGCCCACGGGCTGGTAGTCCAGGGCCGCATCTCCCACCAATTCGCGCAGGCGCGCCAAGCCCGTGTACCGTGCCGCGACCACCGGCTGCACATCGCCGCGTTTTTCCTGCTCAATGAGCTCGGAAATGGAGCCGAAGCACGCAAACCCGGCATTCTTGGTGGAAGCGCCACTGGGCAAGGCGCCACGTTCCAGCACCACCACGCGCCAGTTGGGTTGCCGCTGCTTTAGGTACAAAGCAGCCGTCAGGCCCACCAGTCCCGCCCCGATGATGGCCACGTCAACCGGGTCAAAAAAGGACTGGTGTTCCCAATAAGAAAGGTTGGCGGCCAAGGAGCAGAAACGTTAAAGTGGCTGGAAATCAGCTTTGGTTTTAGCTATTGCAAGGCGACTCAATTGGCGCCGCGAGTTTCACGGTATCTCCTATTTGCCCCGCGCTATTGCCACCGCAAGGGCCAGCAGCAACGCCCCCACCACCGCCAAAGTAGTCCACCCAAACGCGGACCAGAAACCGATGAAAAAAACCGCAGCCCCTACAAAAGATACGCCCACTAGCGCCAGCACTGCCAAGATGGGCACCAGCAACAGAACCCCATTCAGCACCCTCCTGCCTTCGCCAGGCGGCTTAGGCGTTGCCACCGGCGGGTTAAAATGCCAGAATAACTTCCTCAATCACGTCGCAGACCTCGTGCAACTGCTGCTCCGTGATGACCAGCGGCGGGGCAAAACGAATGATGTCGCCGTGCGTGGGCTTGGCCAGTACGCCGCGCTCCATCAGGGTCACGCACACGTCCCAGGCGGTGCGGCCGTCCTCTGCGGGCACAATGACCACCGCATTCAGCAGGCCCTTGCCGCGCACCAGCTCCACCACCTCGGGCCGCTTGGCTTGCACTTGGCGCATGCGCTCCCGGAACTGCTCGCCCAGTTTGGCCGCATTAGCCGCCAGGTTTTCCTCTTGCAGCACGTCCAGCGCCGCCCGCATCACGGCGCAGGCCAACGGGTTGCCGCCGAACGTGGAGCCGTGCTGGCCGGGCTGAATGGTCAGCATGATGGCATCGTTGGCCAGCACCGCCGAAACGGGCAGCACGCCGCCGCTCAGGGCCTTGCCCAAAATCAGCACGTCGGGGTGCACCGCTTCGTGGTCGCAGGCCAGCAGCTTGCCGGTCCGCCCCAAGCCCGTTTGGATTTCGTCGGCAATGAACAACACATTGTGCGCCTTGCAAATGGCCGCCGCCCGGGCCAGGTAGCCCACCGAGGGCACCATCACGCCGGCTTCCCCCTGAATGGGTTCCACCAGAAAGGCGCACACGTGCGGCTCTTTCACGGCTGCTTCCAACGCCTCCAAATCGTTGTAGGGCACCACCTGGTAGCCGGGCATGTAGGGGCCAAAGCCGCCGGTGCTGTCGGGGTCGGTGCTGAAGGAGATGATGCCCGTGGTGCGGCCGTGGAAGTTGTGCTCGGCCACAATGATGCGCGCCTGGTTGGGCGCAATGCCGCGTTCCTGGTAGCCCCACTTGCGGGCCAGCTTCAGGGCCGTTTCCACCGCTTCGGCGCCCGAGTTCATCAGCAGGGCTTTGTCGTACTTAAACAGCTCGCACAGCTGCTTTTCGGCCGCGCCCAACTGGTCGTTAAAAAAAGCCCGCGACGTGAGCGTGAGCTGCTGGGCCTGCCGCGTGAGCGCTTCAATGATGCGGGGGTGGCAGTGGCCCTGGTTCACGGCCGAGTAAGCCGAGAGAAAGTCGAAGTACTGCTTGCCGTCCACGTCCCACAAATGCACGCCTTCGCCGCGGTTCAGCACCACGGGCAGGGGGTGGTAGTTGTGCGCCCCATATTGGTCTTCGAGCTGCATGAGCTGCTCGGCGCGGCGGGAGGTGGCGGTGGGGGAGGAGGCAGTTTGCATAACGAGGTGGGAATAGTGGTGGGGCGAAAATACAGCGAAGCTGCGCAGCAGGGCCTAGCGCAGGAGCATGCCTTCGAGCTGCCGGGCGGTGTCGATGTAGCGGCCTACGTAGTTTCCCTCTTCGCGGCCGCTGGCGCGCAGCAGCGTCCAGTCGAGCACGGCGGTTTCGGGGAAGCTAACGGGCAGGGGCTCGCGCGGGCCCGCCGGGTCGGCGGCGGCGGGCAGCAACAAAGCTTGGATGGTGTTGCCGCGCCAGCCCAACACCCGGGCCGACGCCTGACGAAAGCTCGTGTCGGTCGTGATTACGCGAACGGACAATAGAAATTGGTCGCCGTCGGGCAGGCCCGCCAGGAAGCGCTTCTTGGCTTGCGGCAGCGTGCGCAAAGCTTCGCGGACGGGGTCGGCCAGGGCGGTTTCGTCGCGGGCGAGGGCCGGCCGCACCCCTGCCGGGGCCGTGGCCGCTGTAAGCACCACCGGAACGCCGGTTTGGGCCACCGCCGCTGGGGGCCTCACGGCCATGAAAGTGGCTAAAATCAGCAGGGCGAAGGCGGTAGGCGTTTTCATGGATGTAGGCGCAAGGTTACCAAAGGAAAGCAATGCAGTGAGGGCTACCACTGAAGACGGGCGTACCTTTGCCGTACTTTATGCCTGCTCCCGTTCCGCAGCCGCTCCAGCCCGGCGACTTCTACTATACGCCCGAGGGTTACTTGGTTTTCACCGAGCAGTACCACCGGCGCCGGGGCAGTTGCTGCGGCAGCGGCTGCCGCCATTGTCCCTGGAAATTTCGGCCCAACGCAGGCTCTCAGAAGGCTTCCGAACAGAAATAAGGGTGGGGTGCTTGGTGAATGCCAGACTTTTGCCGATATTTGCGGCCCGTTTCCCTGCTTTGTAATTCTTAACCCTCCGATATCATGGCCCGTGTTTGTGATTTGACCGGCAAGCGTACCCGCGTTGGTAACAACGTTTCGCACGCTAACAACAAGACCAAGCGCAAGTTCTACCCGAACCTGCAGAAAAAGCGCTTCTACATTCCTGAGCAAGACGCTTGGGTAACCCTGAAAGTAGCTACCTCCACCATCCGCACCATCAACAAGAACGGCATCATGTCGGTCCTGAAGAAGGCCAAGGAGCAGGGCTTCATCGTTTACTAGACTGAAGTTTTTGCGGCAGCAAGCGCGAGGTGACGGGTGAGACTACTTCCCGAAGGCCTGCATTCGCTGTCGACATAAAATAATTTCAAAGCCAGCGCCGATACGCTTGCCCCCGAGGCAACTGTATCGGCGCTGGCTTTGTCTGTTGGCGGTTATCTTGCACTATTGCTTGGTTTTTCACTCCCCAATCCCATGCGGTTTCTGTCTGCCTCTCCATTGCCGAAGCCACAGCGGCTGCGGAGCATTTCACGAGCTTTTTTAAGCAGCGGGCTCCTGCTGCTGGGAGGAACGGCCGCCGCCCAAACACTGCCCTCCATCCCCGAGCCGCTCACGGCAACGGCCCCTCCCGCCCGGCCCACGGATATTATCACGCCCGCATTCCACAAGCAGCGGCGCGAGCTGCTGCGGTCGCAGTTGCCGGCCAAGGGCGTGGCCGTGGTGTTTGCGGCCCCCGTCCGCAACCGGGCCAACGACGTGGATTTCATCTACCATCAAAACCCGGACTTTTACTACCTCACGGGCTACACCGAGCCCGATGCCGTGTTGCTCCTGTTTAAAGAGCCCCGCACGGTAGGCGGGCAGGCCGGCATCACGGAGGCACTCTTCACCCAGCCCCGCAACCCCGCCCGCGAGCAGTGGACGGGCCGCCGCCTGGGCGCCACCGGAGCCAAAACCCAGTTGGCGCTGCAGTTTGCCGCCGACAACAAAGAATTTTCGGCCGCCGGCATTAAGTGGGCCGACTTTGACCACGTGCTTTTCACCGAGTTGCCCACCGATGCCCGCGACGATGCCGGCAACCCCGCCGACTTGCACAGCCTGGTGGCCACCTTCCGCCAACAAGCCGGCCTGCAGAACGGCTACAACTCCGAGCAGGCCGCCGTCGAAAACATCATTCGGCGTTATGGCAGCCGCGATGCCAAGCGCATGAGCGAGTACATCAGCGGCCAGGTGAAGGAAAACCCCACCCTGGCCAAGTCTGCTTTGATAACCGCTTACCTGGCCGCCAAAACCGACGCCGCGCGCCAAGCCGCCATCGCGGCTAACCCGCCCGGCCGCTTCGACGATGCTACCCTGAACGAGGCGCTCGATGAATTGCGCGCCGTTAAAACGCCCGAAGAACTGGCCTTGCTTCGCCGGGCCATTCGCATCAGCACGCAGGGCCAGCGCGAGGTGATGAAGCTGGTGCGCCCCGACATGGGCGAAATGGAAGTGCAAGGCCTGCACGAGTACGTGTACCGACGCTACGGCGCCGAGTTTCAGGGCTACCCCAGCATTGTGGGCGGCGGGGCCAACGCTTGCATTCTGCACTACGAAACCAACGACCGGCAGCGCCTCGACAACGAATTGTTGCTCATGGATTGCGGCGCCGAATACCACGGCTACACGGCCGACGTCACGCGCACGGCGCCGCCCAGTGGCACGTTCAGTCCGGCCCAGCGGCAGATTTATGAGCTCGTGCTGGCAGCCCAGGAAGCCGGTTTTGCCGCCAGCCGCCCCGGCGCGGAGTTCGACGCGCCCAACAAAGCCACCCAAGACGTGGTGGCCAACGGGCTGATAAAGCTCGGCATCATCAAGAAGAAAGAGGAATTCAAGCGGTATTACCCGCACGGCGCCAGCCACTACCTGGGCCTCGACGTGCACGACCGTGGCAGCTACGGCCCGCTGAAGGCCGGCAACGTCATTACCATGGAGCCCGGCATTTACATTCCCGCCGGCTCGCCCTGCGACCCCAAGTGGTGGAACATCGGCGTGCGCATCGAGGACGACGTGCTCATTACCCCCACCGGCCACGAGAACCTGTCGGCCGAGGCCCCGCGCACCGTGGCCGACATTGAGAAGCTGATGGCCGAGCCCAGCGCGCTGGAAGGCTGGCAGCTGCCCACGTTGAAATAACACTGCATTTTGGGCCGGGCTAGCTGGAGTTTTACACTACATTCACTTAACGCTTTGCGTTTTCCAAAAAGACCCGTACCTTTGCAGTCCTAAATTTAAAAATCACACCCCCGTCGAGATGGCCAAGAAAGGAAACCGGGTGCAGGTTATCATGGAATGCACCGAGCATAAAAACTCGGGGATGCCGGGCACCTCGCGCTACATCACCACCAAGAACCGCAAGAACACCCCTGAGCGCATCGAGTTGAAGAAATTCAACCCCATCCTCAAGAAAATGACCGTTCACAAGGAAATTAAATAACCTGAACAATGGCTAAGAAAGTAGTAGCAACTCTGAAAACCACAGAGAACGCCAAGAACTGGGCAAAGGTGATTCGCGCCGTGAAATCGGAGAAAACCGGTGCCTACACCTTCCGCGAGGAAATGGTCCTGCTCGACAAAGTGCAGGAGTACCTGGCCACTGGCAACAAATAAGTTGTTGCCCGGCTTCGGCCATCCGCTTTGTAAAAGTTTAAAAAGTCCCACCTTCGTGGGGCTTTTTTAGTTTACGGGGGTAGGAAGGTTTTTAAGGGTAAGAGGGTGTGGGGGTAAGCGGGCATGAATTGCCGGACGTCCCACTACTTATTGCCTGACTGATAACTCTCGCCCTCCCAACCTCCTACCCTCATACCCCTCCTCATGGGTCTCTTCGATTTTTTCAAAAAGGACAAGGAAACGCCCGCCCAGCAAGCCTCGCTGGACGCGGGACTGGAAAAGACCAAAACCAATTTCTTTGAGCAGTTGAGCAAGGCCGTGGTGGGCAAAAGCACCGTGGACGAGGCCGTGCTCGACGATTTGGAGGGCTTGCTGGTGCACGCCGACGTGGGCATCGAAACCACGGTGAAGGTCATCGACCGCATCGAGGCTCGGGTGTCCCGCGATAAATACGTGAGCACTTCGGAGCTGGACCGCATTCTGCGCGAGGAAATCGCGGCCCTGCTGGAAGACAACAACTCTGGTTCTACGGCCGTGCTGGACAGCGCGGGCAGCTCGGGCCAACCCTACGTCATCATGGTAGTGGGCGTGAACGGGGTGGGCAAAACCACCACCATCGGCAAGCTGGCCCACCGTTTCCATTCGGCCGGCAAAAAAGTGGTGCTGGGTGCGGCCGATACTTTCCGCGCCGCGGCTGTTGACCAGCTCATCATTTGGGGGCAGCGCGTGGGCGTGCCCGTGGTGAGCCACGGCATGAACACCGACCCCGCTTCGGTGGCCTACGACGCCGTGCTGAAAGGCGTGGAGATGGGCGCCGACGTGGTCATCATCGATACCGCGGGCCGCTTGCACAACAAAGTGAACCTGATGAACGAGCTCAGCAAAATCAAGCGCGTGATGCAGAAGGTGATTCCCGATGCGCCGCACGAGGTGCTGCTGGTGCTGGACGGCAGTACGGGCCAGAACGCATTTTTACAGGCCAAGGAATTCACCAAAGCCACCGAGGTAACGGCCCTTGCCATCACCAAACTCGATGGCACGGCCCGCGGCGGCGTGGTGATTGGCATTTCGGACCAATTCAGCATCCCGGTGCGCTACATTGGGGTAGGAGAGAAAATGACCGATTTGCAGCTGTTCGACCGGCACACGTATGTTAACTCGCTGTTCAAGAAATAGCCCCTCGAAACAGTAGAATATTCAACGGCCCGCCTTCCCAAACAATACGTGGGGAGGCGGGCCGTTTACCTTCGTGCCATGAATGAGATTCAAACGTTAGCCGTCGTTGGGGCGGGCACCATGGGCCTGGGCATTGCCCAGCTCGGCATTCAGCACGGCCTGCCCACCATTTTGTTCGACTTGAGCCCGACTGCCTTGGAAAAAGCCAGTGCCGCAATTGCCACGGGTTTGGGCAAACTGGTGGAAAAAAACAAGCTCACCGCCGAAGCTCGCGACGCCGCCTTGGCCCGCTTAGTCACGACCACGGACATGAGCACAGTGCAGGCCGACCTCGTCATCGAAGCCGTGGTGGAGCGGCTCGAGGTGAAACACAAGCTTTTTCAGGAGTTGGCACTTCTCAACGGGCCGGCCACCATTTTGGCCTCCAACACTTCTTCGCTGCCCGTCACGCAGCTGGCTGCGCCCGTCCCGAACCCTGAGCGGGTGGTAGGCATGCACTTCTTCAATCCCGCGCCGCTTATGCCGCTAGTGGAGGTGATAAGCGGCGTGGCAACCGCGCCTGGCGTTGCCGATGCCGTGGAGGCCGTTGCCAAGCGCTTGGGCAAAGTGCCGGTCCGCGCCGCCGATGCCCCCGGCTTCATCGTGAACCGCGTGGCGCGCCATTACTATGTGGAAAGCTTGAAGGTGGTGGAAGAAAACGTGGCTTCTTTCCAGGTAGTAGACGAGCTATTAGAAGCCAGTGGATTCAAAATGGGGCCGTTTCGGTTGATGGACTTGATTGGGGTGGACACCAATTTCTCGGTCACGAGCGCCATGTTTGCCTCTTTCCATCAAGATGCCAAGTTCCGGCCCAGTCGCATCCAGCAGCAAAAAGTGGATGCCGGGCACTACGGCCGCAAAACCGGGCGTGGGTTCTATGATTATCAGTAAACACCTAATAAACGCCGCGATGAATAGTCTGTTTTGCCGTAGTATTTGCGCTTGGCTATTAGGGTGTGTAGTTGCCGGGATGAGCGCGTGCGGCGGGAAAAGCGACGACCAGCCGCAAATTCCCTACGCTCCCGTTAACCTCAGTATCAACATCACCAATCAACAATACGCCGCCTTGCGCGTCGATAACGGAGCGGTGACCTTCCCGGTGAAAGGCCCCGCTGGCGACGGTGGCGTAAAGGGAGTGATTGTGGTGCGCCAGAGCGCGGGCACGTTCCTAGCGTTTGAGCGCAACTGTCCGTACCGTCCCTACGATGCCTGCGCCTTGGTAAGTCTTGACCGCAACTCGCGCCAGTTCCTGGCCGATTCCTGTTGCAACTCACAGTTTGATTTGCGGGGACAAAGCATTGGCGGGCCTGCAGCTAGGCCCCTACGCCAGTACGCTACCAGCCTGCAAGGCAGCCTGCTCAACATCACCAATTGAGGCCAAAGCGCATTTTTGAGAAAAAAAACTAATTTGGGCTTGTGCTTATTTAGATACAGTCGTAAGTTTGCAGTCCGAAACAACAACACCGGGTTTCGGGCAAGAAATTGCTTCCTTAGCTCAGCCGGTTAGAGCATCTGACTGTTAATCAGAGGGTCCCTGGTTCGAGCCCAGGAGGGAGCGCCAAAGCCTAGAATGCCCGCCCTAACCGGCGGGCATTCTTCGTTTCCAGCCAATACGGGCGCTTTTTGATTTGGTACTCCGGCTGTCTTCGGTTATCTTTGGATATAAACCGGGACGGAAAGCAGGACGGAAACCGGGACGAATCAATATGGAAACGCCTAAGTTGTTCAAGCGGAAAATCAGTGTTCGGTTCTATCCACGAGTCGCAGAGGCCGATAAAGTGGGACGGTGCCCGGTGCGGCTAACAACCCGCTGGCACGGTCAGGAGCTTCAGACAGACACCGGGGAGCGGGTTCTACTGGCGCGGCCGGGCAAGGGCGAGGAGATGGAAGTAATGTGGGACGCCAAAGGCCAGCGTGCGCTGGGCGGGCGACGCCTGACACCGAAGGAAGAGGAAGCAGGCGTGCCCACGCACCCGGACACGGTTACGAACATCAACGCCCGGTTGGGAGCCTTGGAGAAGAATGTTATCGACACATTCAACCGGCTTTTTGATGCGGCCCCTTATGCGCAGGTGAGCAAGGCCGCGCTCGTGGCGGTGCTGTACCCTGCGACGGCTATGCCTACACCGGTGCCGGTAGCAGCGCCGGCAGTGGCAAGCCGCACCTTCCGGCAGGTGCTGGAAGAGTGGAAGGCCGAAAACCGCAACCTAGCTAAGGACTCGCTCCGCAAGTACGACCAGCTGGCTACGATGATGGAAAGCTGGCAGCCTGACCTGCGGCCAGACCAAGTGACGCAGAAAGTGGCCAAGGAGTACCAGCAGCACCTGCTGGACCTGCAGAAGTCCGACGCGACCATCAAGGTGCATTTTGGCGGCATGCGTAAGTGCCTGGAGCAGCTGGGGCTCCCGCATGATATGGCATGGCTGCAATACTCGGCCAAGAACGCGCCGCAGCTGGACCTGGAAATTGAGGAAGTGCGCAAGCTCATCCGGTGGCGGCCGACTTCCGAGGCCCTGGCTGAGGAGCGGGACCGGTGGCTGTTTCAGCTATTCAGCGGGCGGCGCTACGAGGACCTGGAAAAATTCGACGTACGCGAGCGTATCACGCTCACGCTGGAAGATGGTAGCCAAGTGCCGGCGCTGCTCCATGCGCAGGGAAAAACGGGCAATGACGCGGCCGTTCCGCTGCCGCCCATTGCGGTCAGGATTGGTGAGCGGTGGAAGTGGCATTTTCCGGCGCGTACCTGGCAGCACCGCGGCGACGTGATTAAGGAGGTAGCGCAAGCCGCCGGCCTCACGCGGGAATGGGACGACCGGCTGATTACGGGCGGCAAGGTGGTACACAACTGGCGGCCGATTTATCAGGTGATTGGCACCCATACGGCGCGACACACCGCCGGCACGCTGCTAAAACAGGTCAGCAACGGAAACAAGGGGCTGGCCAGGCTCGTGCTCGGGCACGCCGAGGAAGACGTGACGGACCGTTATGCCAAGGATAAAGCCCGGTTGCTGGCCCCCGAGGTATTGAAAGCTTGGGAGAAGATATTAGGCGAGTGGTACAACGGAGAGCCGGCGCGGTAGGAGGTACTGCCTGCGTAGCTACTATGCGCCGTGCTGCTTTTTAGTTCTGGGTTTGGGCTCGGGCAATTCTGCCACCGTCAGGCGGGCTAGATTTGTCAGCCACTCCCGGTCCTCCAGCTGCTCTTCAATCAGGAAGCTGGGCTTTGCGCCTGGGTAGGGCGCGGCCTCGGTTACTTCTGATAAAAAAGCCCGTCCCGCTATAGTAGGCTTAATGTACAGCTTGTTGTCACAAACAAGGGCAAAGGGCTTACCGTCCCAGTACAGGGTATACTCCCCAAACATCTTCTTGGCGGTAACGTGGTCGGAACTGTTAATCTGCTCAACGACAAATTCGGCGAATTGTGGAGTGGAGGCCATTGCACACAGGGTGTAGCTGAGTTGTGAACCGTTCGTAAGCCCGACAAGCTTCCGGCGAATGTACGATGCGGGCGCAAGGTGCCTGCAGACTGCCTCCGTCCTGCCTTCAGCCTCGGTTCAGGGCGGCAGCTACTTCGGCCTCTGGGAGGCGGGTGTACTCGCAGAATTCGGCTACCGAAACGTAGGCCCGGGCGGGCTTGCGCAGCTGGGTGCGGATGCGCTGTAACAGGCGCTTACCGGCGTCGTAGCCGGTGCCGGTAAGCTGGGCAACGTCTTTGGGGTAAAGGCAAACCTGGGGCATGTGGGGGCGAATTGGGACTACTTGGACGAACGAATATACAACGGCTAAAGGCTGGCTGTAGGTTCGTGCCATGAAAGATAAAGCACTGTATTTCAGCGGGTGGTTACTGTTGGTTGCTGCTGGTTTCGGATTGGGTGAAGGGGCGACGCTGGCGTTGACCGGTACCCAGCCGTCCACCGTTGTGCCCAGCCAGGAATCCGGGCGGGTGGTACGGGTCGTGGACGCCGATACCTACGATGTGCTGGCCGGGGGCGTAGTGTACCGGGTGCGACTGCTCGGCGTGGACGCGCCGGAACTGGACCAGCCGTTCGGGCACCAAGCGGCCGACTCGGTAACGCGGCTGCTCGGGCCTGCACGGCCGGTACTGCTCGGGCGGCGCGGCGTGGACCTATACGGTCGGACCCTGGCCACGGTCCGGCTGCCGCTGGCCGGCGGGCCGGCCCTGGCGCTTGATTCGCTGCTGGTGGTGCGCGGCTGGGCATGGGCCTGGGACCCGAAGCGTCGGGTAGCAGGGCGCAGCGCTCAACAGGCAACTGCTGTGGCCGCCCGGCGCGGGCTCTGGAAGTGCGGAGCCGCCGGAGTGCTCACGCCGCGCCAGTGGCGGCAATTCAACTACAAAAACAAGCGGCGTTACGGGGTGGGCTGCACCTGGTAGCAAAGCCGCATAAGCGCAAGCAGCCAAATCAACGACTTTTTCAACTTTTAACAGCTTACCACTATGGCACGTCAAACGGGCATTATTGGCATCCAGGGCACCGTAGGGGGCCTGGTGTTCAGCAAAAACGGGAACATTTCCCAAAAGCCGCAAGGCGATAAGGCGGCCTTCGCCAACGCTCCTAGCCGGGCACGTACCCGCGAAAACGCGGCTGAATTTGGCCTGGCCGCCAAGTACAGCAAACTGCTCCGCGACTCGCTGCGCGTGGCCATTGCTTCGGCCAGCGACAGCCAGCTGGCGGCCCGCCTCACGAAGGTGATGCGCGAGGTCATCGGCCTCGATGACACGAACGACCGGGGCCAGCGCGTGTTCGACGCGGGCAACTCGGCTCCGCTGCTCGGCTTCAACTTCAACGCGGGGGCCGGCATTGGTCAGACCATGTACTTCCCTTACGAGGTGACGGGTGCGGGTGCTGATGTTACCATGAGCATTCCGGCGCTGAATCCGGCCTCGGACATTGCCGCTCCGCAGGGCGCGACGCACTTCGAGGTGGTGTTTGCCGCTTCGGACCTGGACATGGAGACGCTAACCTACACTAACGGCGTGGTGGCCGCTCCGCTGGGCATTCTGCCCATCAACAGCGCGGCTCTGGCCAATCAAGCGGTGGTAGCCACTTTCCCGGCTGCTCCGGCCGCAGCTAACCTAGTGGTAGCCGTGGTGGGCATCAACTTCTACCAGCAGATTAACGGCAAGTTCTACGCCCTCAATAACAACAGCACCAACCCGCTGGCGATTGAGTACGTGGCCTAAGCCGGAGAGCCTTCGGCAACAAGCGGCCGGCCGGATATGGCCGGCCGTTTTTCTTCCACCTTTTAAATCTTCTTGCAATGGCACTTACGGCCTATCAAACCCAATTCAAGCGGCGCATGAAGCGCGCTATTAAGCTGCGCGCCAAAGCCGATGCCAAGGCCCGCCGCTACACCCAACTCTTGGCCGATGCCATCGGGGCGGCCGAGGACGCGGCCACGCAGATGAATGAGTTGAACCAGCTCTACAACGTGGACGTAAGCACCTACACGCTGCTCACGCAGGCGCTGCACGCCAACAGCGGGCAGGAAGTGCTGGTGGACCATCTGGCCCAAAGCACACCGGGCGAGGAGCTGGTTATCTTCAACCAGGTACCGGACGGTAACGGTGGGCAGGAACTTCCGGCTAATCCTCTGTTTGGAGAGGTGGCGGCCGGTACGCCGATTATCCCGCCGGCGCAGGCTGGCAAGGCTGCAGCTTTGGTGAAGGATATTGCGCCAGTAGATGCGCAGGTATCGGAAACACTGGGTTAGCAGCTGCTCATCCGTGAACGGCAAGGCCGGCCCCACTTTGCGAGGGGCCGGCCTTTTTATGCGTTGGCAGTGATTCTGAACAGCAGTTTTTAAGTTTACCTCCTACGCCTACCGGCACAACAGCTGCCGGATTTCAGCTGCTGCCGCCTCGGCTGAGCCTTTCGGACGGTTTGCCCAAGTCGGGTACATGCCAAGGTGACGGTGGGCTTCCGGTACGGGCACACGATAAAGGTGCAGATAGAAAAACACCATCGTGTACCAGTGAGGAGAGTTAGCTGAGGGCAAATCGCCCCCATGATGAAATAAGCGGTGCAGGTAGAAGTTGACGGCGAAATTATCTGCTGCACGCAGGAAAAAACGGCCGGTGGTCTGCACCTGATTCAGGCGCACCTCCAGTTGTCTATGGTGTTCTTCGCCGGCCTGCCATACCTGCTGGGCGTATGTGTACCCATCAAAGGCGTGGCCTAAATGCAAAATTGCCTGCTCCGTTTCGTGAGTGAGATTGGTATTCATAGCAATGAATTTGGCAGATTTAGTCCCGATAGTCCTCAGGGTCGAAGCCGTATTCTCTGAACCGGTCCAACCACAGTCCTACCCGCTTCTGCCAGTATTGATTGAATACCTGCTCGCCTTTTTTAAAGGCTCGTAGCTGTTCGATGGCCTTGGGCCAGATGCGCTTGACTTTTTGCTTGCGGTCCCATTCTAGAAGCGCATTCACATCGGCCAAAGTGGCTTCTTTGGCAACCGTAACAGCGGTTGCTGATTTTGGGGAGGTAGCTTCAGCGGCAGCGCTACGGTTGTACAGGTCCTCAAGCAATTGAGGCGCCTTTTCGAGAATCAGGTCAACTATGCTACTGCCAATTTCAACCTCGCTGTCAGTAAGGGCACGGTTGCGGACAATGCTGCGGGCAATGGTATTGCACCGGTCGCGCTTGTGAGGAGTCAGTTCTTCAGTCTGGCGCCCCCATTGCTCAATGGCTTCCCACGCCTCAGAACCTAAGCCGCGTAGTGACTCTTCCTCCTGTCGCCTTTCTTCTGCAGCCAACTCATCTTCGCTCTGACTGAGGCGTTTCTTTTGCTGTTTGGGGTCGGCCAAGTCGTCTTTCAGCCGGCCCATGAGGGTCTGATACTTATCATCAGGAAAAGGAATTGCCAGCAGTTCACGCCAGCAGTCCTCCTGCTTGGCCCGCTCGCTGACTAGTTTGTTGCCCGCATTCTTCAACAGGAATTTGTCGATGGTCGGCAAGGCCCGCCGAATGGCATCCCGTAGCGCATCTGATATGGCCTGCTGCTTCCATATTTTAAAGAGGTCAATCCGGCCATCGGTTACATGGTTGAGCCAAGCCAGTGCGTAGGGAACAGTCAGAAACTTGTAGTCGCCGATTTTAGTAGCTCCGCGGCCGTACTCTTTATCGGCCGCTTGGAACAGAATGAGCTTAGCTACCAAGTCCTCAAAAAAAACTGTGTTCGGCAGAACGTCTTTATCTGTTTCCTTTTTCTTTTCGAGCTTCTTTTTCAGAAACTCCGCGTAGTTTTTCTGCGCCCCGCGCGCCACCATCCACGGCAGGCCACCCCATATGTGCTCCATCTTGGCCACTACCTCCTTTGTGAACAACTGCTCGCGGGGGTTCTGGTATTTGAAAGCAGTCTGACGGGACGGGCTGGCCTCACGGTTAAGCGCCACTTTGTATTGGCCCCTGGCGCGTTCGAAAAACCAGCGGGTCTGAGCTGGTGAACCCTCAGCAGCGGGCGCCCAGCATGAACGGGAAATCTTTTCGAGCTGGCGGTTAAAATTATTGTTGGCTGAAAGGTCGGCGGCTTGGATACCGTTTTGTGAGTTGGCAAACTGAGAGATGAGCGGAATTATCTCCTCCATTTCCTCCGGCCGACGAAGAACGGTGAGCTTCATTTGCACAAATACGGCATCAATGTTAGCATCCTTAACTTGGCGCTGGGTGCGAAAGATGGCAGCAGTGGTCTGCCCACCGTTGACAATCTGCAGGTCGCGCAAATGGTAAATACCCCACCCTCCACCCGGTGCCTGGCGGATGTCGGCTACTTCGGCGGTAGCCGCAATGCCGTTGTTATAGGCTAGAAAGCGGTGAGGCACGTTGCGAATGGTATCGCGGATGCCTTGGTTAACCTTGCCAGTGAAGTCGAGGAAAGAACGTACGTTCTGCTCCAGCAGGCGGGCCCCGTGCTCAGCGTATAGCGCGGCCAGCAATGTGCCTGGCACGATGGCAAGGCAGGTCTGGTAGTCATCGTTATTGACTGGCATTGGCAGACAGGCCAAAGGTTGGCCGTGGGTCTGCACAAAGTCAATCTCAATGGGCTCGCGCCGGTTGTGACTCGTCCACAGGCGATGAAACCTGTCAAGGTCCCATAAGTGGAACTGCACTACCGCATTTTTCAGCGTTCGGTTCGGAATGGCGGCATCGGAGGTAAGCCGTGCATTGGTGAGGATGAATATTTTCACCCGTACCAGCTCCTTTGCGTGGTCGAAAAGTATCTGAGCTAACTCGAAAATGGACTCTGACTCATCTATTTCCTCGCGGTAACCATTGAATATGTTTTTCAGAAACCGCTCGGATTGGTTAGCTGCTTTGGTTACCTCGTCTTTAGGAAAAGAGCGTAGCTCATTGTTTTCCTGAAAGAATGTGATGAACAGCGCCAGCTCCTCCAAGTCTTCGCTGAGAGCATAGCCGTTGATTTTGTGCTGCACCTGTCGGGCCTTATTGTGCTTGATGCTGGTGCAGACACGGGCATTTTCGGTCTCGTTGGCATCAGCCAACAGTCCGGTCAGGTACTCAGTAGCTTTTTCTTCAAGAGAAGCGCCGGCTTCATCAGACTCTGTGTCGGCCAAGGTGCGTACTTCCTGGTTCAGGTCGGCCAGGAAGCGGAGGAGTTCGGGCTGTTCAGCCATTGGTGGGTGGAAGAATTATCTAGCTGATAGAGTCTATTAGGTCAGAGAAAGGCCGCCGGTGCGGTACTAACGCCGTGAGGTCGATAGCATAAGACAGTTCGCTGATGGCAGTAGGTAAGTCGGAGGCCCGCAAGCGTGGTAGCGAACCAGCCACCCGAACGGTCTGCTCGTAGCTCACTGTGAAGCCTTCGGTAGCATATAGGTCCGCCTGAGCATGGAAATACCCGGCGAGCTGCAGGCGGTGCTGAAAATGAGTGGCAGCAGTTGGCTCAGCATGGAGTAGTGCGGCTAGGTCAGCAACTAAGCCGGGTAGGGTTTCGCCGGTGCCTGAGCCAATTTTCAGAGCAAGGTGAAACAGCCACAAGGCCGTCAGCGGGGCATCATCAAGCTGAGCCGCGTTGCTGATATGAATAGCTTGGCTGGTGCCAGAGGTGGTCTTTGCTTCCAAGGCTACGGTTCCAAAGCGGAAGTCCTGCGGCTCGCGTAGCGGGCCCGCCCAGGCTACTGCTACCGACTCTGCTGTCAGGCCCGTTTCCAGCAGGCGGCGCATCAGAAACAGTTCTCCATAAAGTCCTTGCCGTGCCTGCGGCCCCAGGCCTCCGGTGGGCACCTTACCAAACAGCTCCTGCCAGCCAGCAATTCGGTCAAGAAAGGCCTGAAGCTGGCTGGTGCTGTCTGTTTCAGGCGCAATGGTTTCTACAATATCGTAGGCCAGTACAGCAAACAAGTCACCTAGTTCGGGTTCAGTCAGGCGCAGCGATACATAGGCAACACTGTCATCATCCGGGTGCTCGACCGGTTCCAGCGCAAGGCCGCGGGGCTGGTCACGCATGCGGGTATTACGGGCTAAGTAACGCGGTACCCGTAGCATGAGCAGGCGGGCAGGTAACTCGTCAGAGTCACTGCGCAACAAGCCGGCAAACACCGGAACTGCATCCGAGCCTGACAGGCAGGGAAGCATAGTCAGCAGCACGGGGCCAGGGGTGCGGTCCTCGAGCTCCTGCCACAATATGGCGGGCGTCATCATAGCTGGTCTTCGGCGTCTTCCTCTTCTTGGTCCAGCTCGTCGGGGTAGTCAAATTCCTGATGGAACTGACTATTTACCATGTATTCAATGCCCTCATCGCCGGGAATAGCCGGGAAGCTGATTGCATAACCCATAACAGGAGCATCTGCGGTAAATCCTTTTATCAGCGTTTTCTTCTTGTAATCGAAAGGGTCCAGTGGGTAAAGCAGAAGAAGCGCTTCCTCCGGCGGGCGGCGGGCCCGGATGAATGGGCCGCTCGGACGGTCCGGTTCCTTGGGCGGGTCTGGAACAGGTGAGCCAGGCTTGAGGCGTTCTAATTGCTTCTGGTACTGTTCTTTTCTAAAAGCTTTTGTTTCATCAAGTGCTTCCATAGCATCTGTGGCCGAGAGGTCAAGGTACTCGTGCTCACCACTGATGATATGGGATTTGCTTACCATATATTCAGCACCTGCAGGCGTTGAATCGGTACGGGCAGTAGTGGTCACCTCTACTGACGCCCCGCCCGCGCCGATGGGGAAAGGAAAGCGTCGAACATCAGGAGAAGCCTTCTTCTTAGCTTCAATCAACACCACCCGCCAATTGGTCAGGTAGCCCTCGCGTGTTTTTTCCCCGATGTAGTCAGTCAAAAGCACTTGGCTGATATTGTCCTGCCCTGTACGGAATGCGCGCAGAAAATCAAGCACTACTTCGGCAGGCACTCCCTTCCAGCTATAAGGCTGATTACCCAATTGCTCATGGGTACCCAGTTTTTTCAGCATTGCGTTAGTGGCCTCATAGTTGCGGCGGGCACGGGCGGCATCGCGGGCAAATGTATAGGTTTCAATCAAGGTGTCAGCATAGCTGAGGCGCATTGGCCATGCATCACGCAGCTTGTTCGTGGCGGTAATCTGTAGCACACCAGGAAGCGTCCGGACTTTGAGGCCGTATTCGCGGGGTGTTTTGTTCTGGTGAGCCATTACGTCGAACTGCCGCCGCATTTCCTCGGATGCCAGGGTAATGTGGCGATACCAGCGTATCAGCTCTTCGCTGGTGAACAGCCGGCACAGGTCTACATAGCCAGGGCGGTAGCCAAACCAGCGTCCCATTTGCATCAGGGTATCGTACATCTTGGACGCACGCAGATAGTAGCTAATGCAGAGGCCTTCAAGCGTAAGCCCCCGGGAAAGTTTGTCGCCGCCAACAGCAATGACAAAGAGTCCCTTTACCTTCATGTCCTTACGCTCATACTCCTCATAGTTGAGGGGGCGGTGCAGTGGCGCGTTACGGTCCGGAGAGCCGTGTACTATACGCACTTCAATGCGTGAAGCAGCCGGCCAGAGGTGGGGCTGTACTTCTTCCCAGGTAAGCTCGGTGACGCCCGGGTCTTGGTACTGAGTATCCATGTCTAGCACGGCACGGGTTACAGGGCGGTACTCGTTTTCCCACAATTCCTGCAAATGGCTTTCGAGTGAGCCGAGGTTGGTCTCTAACTCTCCCTGATAGTTTTTCAGCAATGCATCAATCAGGTTGCCGAGTCGGTTTTGCCAATTGGTAAAGCGGGTGACGTGGACGAGCATGGAACTGTGCTCGTCCTGCTGGCCCCGTGCAATGCGCGCCGCGCAGGAAAGGATAAAGTGACATACTGCACTCTGCAGGCTGTCAGGCAGCTCGTGGGGTGGCTCGTCGTCCTTCTTGTGCTTATCCGGAATCAGGTCCTGGTAGTCGTCAATCTGAATGCGAACAGGAAGCAGGTTCTTTTCTTCGTCGTGGTCATCCGGCTCACCGAGGCCGAACATACGCTCCGGGCCTATGTAGTTAGAAGGAGCAGGAATGTTGATAATAAAGTCGCGGGGAAACAGGTCCTGCCCAACGGAATAGCCCTTATTATGAATGTTGATGCCTAAACCAGTGTAGTCAGCCTCATCCAGCAATGGGATGAAAACGTTGGCGAAAGGTGTGGCAGTATATCCTACATAGGCCCGCTGCTCAAACAGCGACAACAATGCCCGGATGGCGCCATTTATGGTAGAGACGGACGCTTTGCTAACATTGATGGAGGCATTGTCAGCCTCGTCATCAATCAACAACATAGGAAGGTTCGTAATGAGCTGCCTGCCGTCGAGCAGTGGCTGTCCGAATCCACGTAGCCAGTTAATAAGTGAACGTAGTACGTGCGCGTTCTTCTTGACAATGGCGATTACCGGGTCATGCCCGCGTAAAGCGATACCCTGAGCCTGGGCTGCTCCCTGTGTGAAGTCACCGTTTATTGCACTGGTGGTGATGGAATGCGCTGCCACCTTTGGGTCGCGCAGACCCACCCCGATGACATTATGGTCCTCACTGTGGCTGCCAATAAATCCTTGGTCAATCCGCTTCTGGGTTTGCTGGCGCAGGCTGCTGTGAATCCCGGTCAGCACAATTATCAGCTGAAAACCAGAGTCGGCTGCTTTACATACCAAGCCGGTATAGTTACTGGTTTTGCCAGACTGAACATTGCCGACAACCATACCGCGGCGGTCAAACTGCTTGCTGTCCTTTGGGTCATGCAGGCGGTCCAGAATATCATCCGTCAGGTTGTCAAGCTGGTTAATGGTATCCGGTGACATTTTTTTGTCAAACAGCAGGTAGTCGCGGTAGCGATTCCAGAAACGAGCCGGACGCTCGGCACGCGCAGCTCGTACCCAGGGCTGATAAACGTCTTTGTCTTCCAGAATCCGGTAATCATGTGAAATGACCCTATAATGAGCTGTTAGCTCAATGATGAGCTTGCTACGGTCAACCCCCGGAAAGATTTTTGATACCTGTTCCACAGCTTCGTGGATGGTCTCGGCTGTCACTCTGGTTTGAGCAGACAGCAGCGTAATGGCAATACTTTTGGCTTGTTCGTGCATCAGAGTAGCTAATCAGAGCAAATCAATCAGGTGGGGGTAGTGGCTGAATGGCTCCATTAAAGAGAGGAGCTTTTTGGTTTCGTCGGCTGAACGGCCAGAAGCTATCAGGTCGCTGTATAGCCGGCGTAGCAGTGTATTGACTTCATCCTCGGCATGTTCGTAAGGCCGTGCTTGGTCGCGGGGCTTTTCGGCTTCGTTAAGCGCAATGAGCGGAACGGGCACAGTCTCCTCAATCAGCCGCAGGGCTGTATGGATTGCGCTGCTATCGCCCGGGTTCTTTAAAATAACCTGAATAAGCGGGTGTTCCCGGTTCAGTTCATAGAAGCGTTTGCCTTGGCGGATACGCTCGTTCCAAACTGGGGTAAACCCGAGGTTGATGCTGCGCTGCAACTTACGGCCCCGGGCCCGATACACCTCGGCCGCATGGGCGCGGGTGTATGCTGCAATCCTTTTCAGCTCAGCTCTCAGCAGAGCGGGTGGTCGTGCCACAGATTTACGAATATCAATCTGCCAGGCAGCATCAAGCGTGTTTGGCAGGTCGACGATAATGCGGGCCAGTTTGTGGTGCTCGTCGCGTCGGAACATGCCGAGCCAGTCACCAGGTACCAGAAGGCGTTGGTTGCGGTAGATGTAAAAGCCTTGGTGTGCGTTCCATCCCCGGATACCGGACGCTTCGTCAAAGACTGGAGTACTGAGCCGGTTGTGGTGGGGCAATACATAGGCCAATACTTTTACAAGGCCGCTGCCAATCGTCTCATCCAAAACTACCTGGCTGGCGGCGCCGAATCGTTCTTTGTCGGTAAGAAAAGGGTCCCAGGGCTCAAGCTCCCGCTCGTTCACAATGATTTTGAGGCCTGATTCGAGGTAGCGGTGGAACACCATTGACAGGTGGCGCTTCACATCCGTAATGGCCTTGGTAAATACGGCAAGGTGGTCGTCGTTGCCTTCGTTGAGCCCACCGGTAAGGCGGTCAAGCTTCTCCCAGTAAACGACGGTACCACGCGGCTGCTGTTCAAGCTGGTGGCGCAGGTTGTCTTTGGAAAGGAAGGTGAGCAGGCACCAACGGCGGGTGTCGTTGATGTGGTCAAGGTCCCAGCAACGGAATTTTACAGAACCACCAGTGACTTTCGAAAGTACAGTAAGTCGGCGGGCCTGGGAAAATGATGCTGTTTTCAGACCCAGCCCGAAGCGGCCGAGGTCGGCTGCAGAGCGTTCCTGGGATGGATGAAGACTGCCTGGACGCATAGCCTCGACAAGCTGGCTCTCATCCATCCCATAGCCGTCGTCGGCAATGAGGAGAGATGAATCTTCACCACGCCAGTCAAATTTCAAAGCAATGCGTCTGGCGCCAGCTGTGATGCTGTTGTCGAGTATATCGGCCACTGCTGTTTCCAGCGTGTAGCCCATAGCCCGAAGCGTCTGCATCATAGAGTCAGCGCGCGGAATAGTTTCCTCAGAGGGAATATTGGTAAAGTTCATATCATAGATGAGATGGTATAGTGGCCAACTGCGTTGCAGGTACCTGCCAGCTGGTTTGTATCACGGTGTAGAAGTGTTGACGTGGCTGCAGGGAAGCAGCGGGATTATTGATTACCTGTAATGAGGGTTCATCGTGGACGCTGCTGATTATCACAAGCCAGTAGCGAATGCCAACGCTTTGTGCCACCCGCCATTCTTTAGGAGTGAAGGACACGCCACCACTCTGGCCGGCGGTTCCCTTCAGTTCAATATACTGGTCGGGATGCCCGTCATTTTGTAATAGGAAGTCGTACCCATCTCCATGCTGGCGGCGGTCGATTAATGACCCGGTGAAGCTACTACGGCCAGCGCTGTGCAATTCTATAAACAGGTTTTCCGCAACAGCACCAGTTATTGACCGCTGGTTGGTAGTCTGAAGCTGGCGGGGCTTGCTTTCTGCTGGAGCGTTAATAAGCAAGTTATCCAGAAGGCGAACCTCTGGCGCGTCCGGGCCATCCAACAGGCGGGCTACCAAAGTGCGCAATGCCTCTTCATCAACATCAGCCAGCAGACCGTGGATATGTGCTTCTGAAGTGGAAAGAGGGCGTTGCCACCAGCCACGGCGCCAAGCAAAAAGTGGGTCAAAGCCATCCCGTCGGTTCTTAACGTACGAGCCCTTCACGTCAAGTTTAGCGCTTACATCAGCGTAAGCTTCGCGCCAAGTTGAGTATCCCAGTCTCTGGATAGCACCTTTATCAAAACGAGCAAAGTAGTATGCGACCACAGCTACAGCTGAGCGGTCTGGCGCGGCAGGCATGGGTAGATGCTCGTTTCGTCAACAGGATTAATAATTAACTGATGTTACGCAGTGAGTTGGGCGAGTTGCTGGTACATGGCTTTTAGTCCAACGGCGTAGAGTTGGGCTTTGAGGCGAAAATGCCCCAGGCCATGCCGAAGTTTGAGCACTTCCAGCTTGGTATAGGCCAGCAGAGCGGCAAAGAAATGGGTGGTCTGGGTAGCGGGCGTTTTGGTGGGCGACTGGCCCATGGAGGCGTTCTGTTTGAGCGACTTGTGGTATTCTTCCACTTTCCATCTTCTCTGATAAATCGTGGTCAATTGGCAGTACGTCAAGTTAGTGTCGCTGCCAACCAGATATAACGTGCCTTGGCTTCCATCTTTGTTCGTAAAGACTTGTCTGGTCACGAGCACCGCCTCTGGGACGGAGCGCAAATAGACGCGCAGGGGTTGCTTATCGGGAAAAGCCAGCGTCTGCACGGCTTGAAACTGGCCGGCGGCCCGCGCCTGGGCGCTCAGGGCCACCGTGCGGCTGCTTTCCAGGGCAAACAGAAAGTGGTGGCCTAGCGCCCGCACCAGGTTCATGTTTTCGGCCGAGGCGTACCAACTGTCGGCCAGCAGGTAGCGGTAGCCCACTTGTTGCTGGGCCACGCGCAGCATCTGCTGCACGTATTCGTTCTTGGTGAAGGCACTCTGGTAGCTGGTTTGTTGCGTCTTCACGTTGTAGACGGGTATGGTCTTGGCCACGAGTTCGGCGGCAATCGGCAAGGCCAATTCGCCGGCCTGGTAGAGCAAGGTGACAAAGTTGAGTCCCTTGACAAAGCGCTGCTGACTATGGTCCCAATGCGTGCAAATCAACTCGTTGGCGTCCGTGTGCGCCTTTTCCAGAATCGAATCATCGACGATAAGCACGGCAAACTCCTCTGCCTGGCGCCGGGCTTCGGCTTGCCGAATCAGGGGCTTAGCCTGCCGCCATAAGGCCGGTGAACCCAACGAGGTACTGCGCAGCCAGCGCGTGATGTGGTCGTGACTGAGCGCCCCGTCCAACAAGCGCGACAAGCCCGTGGCCGTTGTCGGGCCAGTGGAACTCACCAGATAATCCGTATATAGGTCGAGTGTGCAAGTCATCATCAAAATGATAAACGGCTAACGTAACCAGCCGACTGCGTAACATCAGTAATTAACACCAAGAAAAGCTATCCTTGGTGTTGTCTGGGTTTTTAATCCTGTTTAAAAAGTGGGACGGGTGCTGGTGCATGTAATCGGTCTACTTTGCCGGAGCGGTTCTTTCCAATTGGAGATTCAGGAGGCAGGAACTCACCCTGACCATTCAGTGCATCCCAGACGCTTTCGGCTATGCGGGTGGCCATCAGTGGCGGAACTGCGTTGCCAATTTGCTTCAGGACGGACGTACGGGAACCTTCGAAATAGAAATTGTCAGGAAAAGACTGAAGTCGGGCTGCCTCCCGGACAGACAAGGAACGAGCCTGTTCTAGGTCTGGATGAATATAGTAGTGCCCATCTTTGTGAATGTGGGCTACTACGGTCTGCGAGTAGGTTTTATCAGCAGCAACTACCTTGAATCGGTCACTGAATCCGTCTTTATTCAAATGAGACTGGAAGTGTCCTGGTAATTGGCTGTAGCGCAGTCGAGGCTTTTCCTCACCGCAGGTATTCCAGTGCTCGATGTAGAGCCTGTAGATATCACGGTCGGACGCAGTGTGTGGACGGGCAACGTGCCAGGTCAGTACCGGACATTCTTCGCGCAGGCGCGAGTTGATAATGTAGTCGGACTCCAATCCCCTTTCAAGACTAACCGGATAGTTGAAAACAGGCTTAACAGCTCCTTTTTTGGCCTGTTTCCCTTTCTGGCTTTCTTCAATGGTAAGCGGCGGCAGGTTGGCCAGAATCTCACCTACGGTATGTTGGTCGCGCTGTTGGGTACGAAAAGCAGGGTAACCCAACTTTGTCTCGTTAACAGGCCACCCAATGATGACCAGACGGTCGCGGCTTTGCAATACGCCAAAGTCGCGGGCATTCCACTCCCGCACATCCATGTGGTAGCCAGCTTCGAGGAAGGTCTGCCGAATCAGAGAAACCTGCTGTTTCTTCCGGAAACTAAGCATCCCCAAAACGTTCTCAAAAACGAACATCCGCGGCTTGTATTTCTTCAGAAACTCCGCGTATTGCACGTACAGACGGCTGCGCGGGTCATCTTCCATCGCCTCGCGGCCTTTACGGGCACGGCCGGCCACCGAAAACGTCTGGCAGGGTGGTCCGCCAATAATCAAATCTATCTGACGGTGGTTTTCCGGCAACAGCTCTCGTTGCGCATCAATTAAGCGGAAAATTTCATCGCGGGTATCCTCTCCAATCGGCATATTTATTACCGACTCCATCAGCCCGTTTGGCATCATGCCATATAAAGCATCACGGCTGATGAGGTTGCGCAGGTATTTGTTGTAGAGCTCCCGTTTATCTTCCTTTCGTAGCTCATACCAAGCAAGCCGGGTACGGATAGAATCACAGGCGTCACGGTCCATCTCAACGTGTGCCACCGGGTGGAAGCCTGCGTTGTGGAAGCCTTCCGACAGGCCACCTGCTCCTGCGAAAAGGTCAATATAATTCATGTTATGGTAGCTTATGCGAGGCGTATATCCGTAGGATATACGCGCAAGTACGACATAAACGATGAACATTTGCTAATGTGCCTGGCGTGTTATGGTTGAAAAAAGTTGCATTAGGGTGTGTTCGCGCACCGCTGGTTTCAACTCGCATTCCCACACGGTCAATACGTTCCAGCCAGCTGCGGCCAGCTCAGCTTGCTGTCGCTCATCATTAGAAACATTCTTGCCGATTTTGTTCAACCAGAAGTCAGTGCGTGTTTTCGGAACGACAAAGTAGCGGCAGCCTTGGTGTTTATGCCAGAAGCAGCCGTGAACGAACACGACGGTTTTGTATTTTGGCAGTACTAAATCAGGTTTGCCTGGCAGGCTTTTGTCATGCAGGCGGTAACGCAGGCCGTGAGCATGTAGGTATTGGCGTACTAGCAGTTCGGGCTTGGTGTCCTTGCCCTTAATCTGCGACATGTTATAGCTGCGCGTAGCAGAGGAGTGTACATCGGTCATAATGCACCAAACGCAGAAGAATCTACAGAGGTGCTTCTCTTTGAGAAATGTTTGCCGATGTGATTACCCGCTGAGGATTTCAATGCAACTACGAACAATGCGCATCGTCCACGCCGATTATTGTCCCGGACAATTAGGGGTGCAAAGCTATCGTCGTGGCGGAACATTAAAAATTATTTCACGTTATGCTAGCAATGTCCCGGACGTTAGTATATTTGTGTCATGGAACCGTTTGAAGAAGCAATACAGCTGCTGGTTAGTAAGCGGCAGTTGTTAGAAGAGCAGAGGCAGGCGATTGAGGCCCAGATCTACAAGATGCAGGCAGCAATTGATGTGCTCGGTGGCAAAACTCCTGTTGCTGCGCGCGAGGAGCCAGAAGAGAATGATGAGCACGAATACCTGTCAAGTGGCAGACAAATGTCATTGCTTGACAGGTACCCTGACGCCAAAGAAGTACTCAACCATCCGTATAATCCACATGCCAACTGGCGTGACAGAGTACTGCACGCGTTAGCTGCAATGGGCCCAGCTTATGTACCTCAGATAGCAGGGTATATCCTTGACCATCAATCAGAACTTGAGCCGGAGTTCGTGCGCCGGAAGGTTACCAGAATCGCCTCGGATTTGAGCGCTATGCATGTTATCAAATCCGAGCGGGAGGGCACGAGGAATCGTTACTCTCTCTAAAAAATAAACAAGGCCACCCGTTGGAGCGGGCGGCCTTGTTTGGGGGGTGCCTAGGCAGGGGCGCACGGCTTGTCATCTGGGCCCTGGGGTTCAATTCCCCCACCCTCCACTTGAATCACCCGGAGGACATTATATGTCTTCCGGGTTCTTCCTGTGTAAGGTACACTGGGAAGCAACACAAAGTTACGTATTCAGCGCGAACTTTGGTATATGCTATCTTTAACAGTTATGCGTGCCCGACACTGCGATATTTTCAAGGCCCGGGACGCTCGGTATTACGTGCGCTTGGAGACTGCGCCGCACAGCGAGCAGTTTGACTTTTACGGCCCGTTTGAGGCTGCTGGGCTGGCACTGGACTACCTGCAGCAGGCGCACGGCATTGAGGACGAGTTCTACCTGGACGAAAGTGGCCGGCGGTCGGTGCCCGTGCCGATACAGCCAGCCGGCACCGACGCTTAACAGGCTACGCACAGGCCGCCAGCGGCACAGAGCGACGGCCTGACTCATCGAGGAAAAAGTCCGTGCCGATGGCGCGGTACTCCTGCAACCAGCTGAGCGCGGCGGAAGCAGTGGGGAAAGGCCCCAGGTGTTCGAAGCTTTCGCTGTAGGGGGCCGTTTCGAGACGAGCATAATACTGGCCGTCGCGGGCACGGTAGATGTCGCAGTGACGCTTTAGGCCGGGTACTGCCGGGGTGGCCGCTGGGTGCGAAGCACAGTAGCGCAGCAGCGCCGTGTACTTCTTCCGGCCCTGCGCGATGAAGCCGGGCGTGGCGCTGGCATCGAATACCCAAACTTCGTGCGAGGCATTCTTCTGCACGCCGATAATCAGGAAGCGGTCGGCATTTAGTGCGTCGAGGTACAGGGTGGCCTGGCGGTCATAGTCGTACTGCTCGGCGCTGGCCAGGAAGTGCGGCAGGTCCTGGCAGCTGGTGGTTTTGAAGTCGATGAGCGTGGTGCGGCGGCCAGCGCGGCTGATTACGAGTAAGTCAGGGCGGATTTTAACGGCTACACCGGTGGCGGTGTGAGTGGCCGTGTGCGTCAGCTCGGGGGTGCCCCGGTATAACAGGTCGCGGCAGTAGCGGTGGCGGCGTACCTGGCGGGCCAGCTGCTCCAACTGCTCCCACGGGCATTTCTCGGTAGTGCGGGCGTAGGTGGCCGGCTCCAGGGTGGCGGTGTGGAAGTGAGAGCCGAAGGCCAGGGCCTGCGGGTTGGGCTTGCGCAGCTGGCCGAGTACCTGGGCTTTCAACTCGGAGAGGTCGGTATTGGAAACCTGGGGCAGGGCGCGGTGCTGCTCCTGAGTGAGGCCGGGGTAAGCTTGCAGATTGTGAAACATGGGGTTGATGGCTGACAGGTGAATATTGGGAAGTAGTGGCCCGCTGGGGCCGCCCACCCCTGGGCGGGATAGGCGGCCGGCGTGGCAATCAGGCGGCAGGCAAAGCTGCCGGGGCGTCCGTTTCGATGCTGTGCGGGTCGTCGCCTTCGGCGGGCACGGTGTAGCCGTGCTGGATTCGCATATCGGCGGCACCGGTGTAGGTTTCGGCCCGCCAGATGGGCAGGTCGCGGGCGTAGTCGCGGCGGGCGGCTACCTCGGCCGCATCGGCGGCTTCGTAGCTGAACTGGGCGATGTAATACACGGCTTTCTTGCCGTCCTTGGTCGTCTCCTTCTTCTCGGCCTGCACCTTTACCGTTACATCGGCAAGGGTCAGGTCGTCGTAAAAAAGCGGCTCGATGAGGCGGTACAGGTTTTCGACACTGTAGCCGTGGAAGAGCACGGCGCAGATAGCGCCCTTCTCGTCGGCATAGAAAAGCTCGGCCCACAGCTTGCGGCCCATGTTCAGAATATCATCCTGGAAAATGCGCCAGGCCAGCGGAATGAAGCTGAGCGAATTGCCAAGCGGCACGGTGCCGCCGATGTTGAACTGGCCGGCCTTGGCATCGAAACGCACCTGGCGCGGGTGGCCGGGCAGGTAGCGGAAGCGGGACACTTTGGCAACCTCGCCGGTTGCCTCGTCCAGCTTCTCGATGAGGTAGGCGCGGGCGGGCTTTTCGGCGACGGCCGTAGTGGTGGGGGCGGCCGGGGCTTCGGTGTCGGCGCTGCGCTGGGCTTTTACTTTGGTGGACATAACGGGAAATAGTTGAGTATTGGAAATGAAAAAGCGGGGCCTGTTGGCGGTCGGCCCCTGCACCGTTGTGAGTTACCTGGCCTCCGTGACCGGCGAGGTCAGCACGTAGTATTTGCGGAATAAGGCCTTCGCTTTGGTGAGGCTGACGGACCGCTCGGTTAGGAGCACAGCGACTTTGGAGAGGCTTTCCTTTTCGTAGCCGTAGGCCTGGAATAGCTTGGTTTTCATGGTGGGCTGAGGGAAAGGCGGGACCAGCCGGAGCCGGCCCCTGGTTGATTAGCGGAATTGCTTGTCGTGGCAGAGGATGGCGCGGCCTACAATGGAATCGACGCCCCGCGCTTCGGGCTGGTGGTGGTACCAGAGGTAGGTAGCCACTAGGTTGACATAGCAGGGGCTGCGGAACTTGCCCTCGTCGTCGATGATGAGGATGAGTTCGGGCGTAAGGCGGACGACATCAACCAGCCGGCAATCGAGCAGCTGATACAACTCGGCCAGCTTGAAGCTGCGGCCGTTGGCGGGGCTGACGGGCTGCGGGCTGGCGCTGTGCGGGTCGAGTAGATGAGGCTGGTAGGTGGTGGCGGTTTTGACTGGCATGGTGAAGCTGATTAGGGGGCCGCCCGCATCGAGAGGCCCCGGTGGGTTAATGAGTGCCGGCGGCCTGCGTGGCCGGGTAGGCGTGGGCGCTGGCGTGGTACAGCTGCACGGCGGCGGCCAGCGCCTCGTAGCAGGTGGCCCCGGTGCCGTGGTAGTGGCCGGGACAGGCCGCATCGGGCGGGGTGCCGATGGTGATATTGAAGCGCGTGCCTTTGGCGAAGGCGTAGCCGCGCACCGTGCAGCCGGGCAGCGGAAAGCAGGCCGCGGCAACCTGGAAAAAATTGAGGGCAAGGCGGGCAATCATAAAAGCGTGTATAGTGGCCGCGCTGGGGCATGCCGGGTGAAAAAGGGAGGCCGGCTAGTAGCCCTCGACCTCGAAAATCATCTGCTCGTATTCACCATCTTCCCACTCTTGCTGCTCCTGCTCGTGGTGGTACCAGGCTTGGCGCTCCCATTCTTCCTGCTCCTCGTAGAATGCGGCCTGGGCTTCATCAGCAGCTATTTCTTCGCTGCGGAGTGCGCACAGCTCCGCCTCGGTGGGTTCGTACTCCATGAAAAAGGGGCTTTGTGGCCCGCACCGATGCCAGCGCGGGCCTGATGGCTAGAAAATGGGGTAGCTGGCGCGGGCGGCCTGCAGGGCGACCCCGGCGGGGCTGGCGTGGAAAGCGGCGGCGGCAGCCTTGTAGGTGGCCTGGGCCTCGCGGCAGCGGATGATGGCGGCGCGCAGCTGAGCGAAGCGGCCCGGCTGGGGACTGTAGTCATCGCGCAGCGCATACTTGGCGGCCCGGGCATCGAAGTAGGCCGAATGGGCGCGGGCCAGCGCTTGGCGGGCGGCTACTGCGGCGGGGGCGATGGGGGCCGGGGCGGGCTGGGGTACTGGCCGGGGGCGGGGCGGAAACATGGCCTCCAGCCGGGCAAGGGTAGCGTGCAGGGCGGCCAGCTTGCCGGCAGCCGCGCCCACGACGGGCGCGGCTGGGGCAGTGGCGACACTAGGCATGAGCGGGCACCCCGGCAAACTCATCCTCGGCCTTCATAACCTCCCACACGGCCGCGAAGGCATAGCCGGGGGCTGCGGCGCGCATGGCACGAAAAGCCTTGCGAAGCGCCTCAAACGGGCAGGGCGACGAGCCGGCGAAGCCGCCCGAGGGCTGGCACTCCGGCCGTGCCTCTAGGCTGAGCATGACGTGCCACGAGGTGCCGCCCTTGCTATAGGTGGCGGCTGATTGAGAAATGTAGATGCCCGAGAACGAGCACAGGGCGGGGCCTTTCCAGGCGGCAGCGGCGAGCTGCAAAAGTTGGTTGGGTTGCATGGCTGTAGATGTTAGCCGTGGTTGCCCCGCGCCGTAGGCCTCCGGGTAGGGCGGGCAGCCGGGTCTTTCCCGACTTGCTACCCAAAGATACAAACAAAATGTTTGTAAATCAAACAACACGCAACCAAAAGAAGGATAAATAAGGGTGTTTTTTAATGCCTGGCCTGACCGGTAAAGTGCAATTATAGGTGCTGTTGTTGCCGGGCGCGGCCGACTGAACAAAGCCTAAATGCCTTTTTGCCGGGGTTTGGGGGCGGCGAGCCCCCAATGGACCCTCGGCGGAGCCGGCCTTGTGAGGGTGTAGCGGCCTTTTTGGCTGCGGAACCCGAGGAGGATGACCGGGCTTTTCCAGCCTGGGCATGATGACGGGGGCTTGGGGCTCTCCCCAATGAAACCCTCCGCGAAGCGGGCCTTGCTTCTGCCTGCGTGGCATGAACGTAAGCTTTACCCGCAGGTGGCAGGCCTTTTTCGGCCTGTGGCCTGCAACCGAATCAGGAGGTGCTGACGGGTGGCGTGAGGCCTTTTCGGGCCTGGCGCGGCCCGGCAGCGGTGTGGCTGGCGTTGGGGTGCTTCCTTGGTTGCTGTGGAAGCTACAGAATCGGTGCGGTGGGGAGAGGGGCGGTACGGCGCTGCAATGACCGAAGCGACCAGAGCGCAGCAAGCGGAGGGAATGAGGAGCGCAGGAACTAAGCGACGAATGGACGTGGCGCAGCGTCGCGGCGGGAGTGCAGGGAATGAAAGCGACGGCCGGCACCGGGGCGGCTGGCTCGGGTGGAGCTGGCGCGCTGCCTGGCGTGCGCTGGATTTTGCGGGTGGCTGGCCGGGCTGCGCGCCAGCGGTGCGGTGGGCTGGCGTCTGGGTAGAAGCGCTGGAATCTGCTGGGTTAGTGCGGTAGGGAGAGGGCCGGGGCGACGTGGAGCGCAGGAGCAGACGCCGCGTAGTCGGGGGTTCGGGCGGAGAAACGGAGCCCGAACCCCCGACGAAGCAAGGCCGCGACGCAGCGCAACGGCGACCGGGGCCGGGGCGTGGGTTTGGAGGGGCCTGTCGGGCGGCACGTCCCGAAGGGCGGGTGGCCCGGCTGGCGGTGGGTTGGCCGAGCGTCTGGGGGCGCTGGGTGAGTTTAGCGTGACAAGGGTAGTATCTAAATGGTGCTGTCCGCAACAGGGATAGTAGCCAAGCCGCCCATCGGGAGGCTGCCCGCAGGGCCGAAGCGAAGCGTAGTGGCGGATAGCCCGGCCCGAAGGGGTTGCTCAAAATAATTCAATAATGCGGCTGGTTGGCGGGTGCTGTACTATGTTGCAAATTGTAACGTAAATTCGTGTTGGATTCATTATTTGTAACAAAGCAAAACCTAATGCCATGTTCAGCAGCACGAAAACCGGGCACCTTGCCCACATCCTCGCAACGGCCCTCGTGGGCCAGGTGGCCAGCAACGAGCTGACGCCGCCCGACCCTGGCCAGATTGAGAACTACGGGCACCTCATCATTCAGGCGCTGGTTGCCATTGTCACCATCTGGGCGACGGTGCGCAAGGCCTTACAGAAGCCTGAGAATGTGGTGAAGGCCCCGGTTGTGGGTGTAGTGGCAGGTCCGGCCGTGCCTGCAGATACTACCGCTACTTCATCTGCCGCCGATGTTACCGAGTAAGGCAGTAGTCGGCGCGGCGCGGGTGGTGCCCGCGTTGAGCGAGGTGCAGACGCGCAGCCAGGCGGCGCGGCTGGGGCAGGCGGTGCCGAGCCTGGCCGCGGCCTACGCGCAGGCGCTGGCCCGGTGGATGGGCGACCCGGTGCTCCGGCTGGCGGGTCTGCCCATTGTCACCGAGTCCTACCGGTCGCCGGAGCGGCAGGACGAACTGTATCGGCAGGGACGCAGCAAGCCGGGGCCGGTTGTGACGTACAAGCGGGGCGGAGAGTCGAAGCACAATGTTTTGCCGAGCCGGGCCCTGGACGTGGCTTTCCTGCTGGCGGACGGGTCGGTATCGTGGTCGGGGCTGCTGTTGAGCAAGTTTGCGCGGCTCGTGAAAGCGGCCGATGCGCGGGTGCGGTGGGGCGGGGACTTCCCGGGGGATTTTAAGGACCGGCCGCACTTTGAGGTGTAGGGCCGAAAAGAAACGAGCGGGCCAGATGGTCCGCTCGTTTTGGTTTACTTGCGTCCGTATGGCCCTCTACTCTTATGTACTCCGCTTTGATACCGGCGACGCTCCCAATCCTTACGGCGGCGTGTGTACGCTCACCGTTTGTAAACCGGCAATTCGCCGTACCGCTCAGGTAGGCGACTGGATTATTGGAACCGGCTCCAAGCACGCTCTCGACGGTATTGTTGGCTACCTGGTTTATGCAATGCGCGTAAGCCGTAAGCTAAGCCTGGCCGAGTACGACTTGTACTGCCAGCAAGAGTTGGGTATTAAAATTCCCGGGCATGCCGCCTATGCACACCTGCGCGAAAATATCGCCGGCGACTCTCTTTACGACTACATAAAGCTGACCAGTAGTGGAGCACCACAACATCGGGGCGGGCCTGTTCATGCGGAACCAGCTTTACAGGTCAGAGACTGGAGCGGCAAGTACGCTTTGCTTTCGGACCGATTCTACTACTTCGGATGTGAGCCCAGGGCAATGCCCGAACATCTCCAGCGGATTGTTAAGAAGAATCAGGGCCATTACCGGCGCACCGACGCGAATGAAATAGCAGCCTTCGAGAAGTGGCTTGAGGATGAAGGATTCGAGCGGAACAAAATCTATGCTGACCCACAGATGCCGGTTTGGGGCAACAATACCGACGTTATTGGAGATATTCCGATGCTACCTGCCTGATAATTGAGAAGCAGTTCCACCATGTATGTTCGGCGGTCTGTTAGCGGTGCCTACCCCGCTGCATTTTGTTGATGACGTAGGTAACGACTCCCCATACTTGGAAACGGTCGCCTAGCAGGCTGGTGTCGGTGGGGCTGTGGTTGGGATTGTCGGGAATGAGCCAGTACCCGTCAGTCCGCTTTATAAGCCGCTTGACGGTGAACTCGCCGTCGACGGCTGCTACTACAATATCGCCCGACTCGGGAGTGAGGGAGCAGTCGACGGCCATCAGGGCACCGGTGGCAATGTGTGAGGGCGCTCCGTCCATGCTGGTGCCCTGGACGCGGGCAAGATAGGTAGAGTCAGGATGGGGCACCAGCAGATTATTCAGGTCGATTTTGCTGATTGGCGACCCGTCGGCCAGGCTGGGAGTACCAGCTGGAACAGGCGTTTCGCATTGCAGGAGCCACAGAGGCTCACGGATGACCTGCAGAATTTCAACGGTAGTCATAATGCTATCAGTGGGAGTGGATTGGCGGTTGTAACGGCAATAATACTAATAATGTTAGTAGTTGTTTGGCCAATATGGTTAGTAGATAGTATTTGTGCACAGCTGGAAAGCGCCTCTGTAGTGAATCCCGACCCTTTTTGTAGATTAGGACGGACTAAAAAAACTTCGGTGCGGCTGGATTTGGGCAGCCTTAGATTCAACAGATGCGCTAACTTCCCGTCATCATGTCGAATAAAGCAAACTGGGCCGTGGGCCGAATGGGGCCGCGGCAGAAGGCGAAAGCAAGGGTTAGGCTGGCGCAGATTTGCGCGAACTGTGGTGCCATAGAAAACCTGACGCTGGACCACAAGGTGGCCAGAGCGCACGGCGGTACGAATAGCAGCAACAACCTCCAGATGCTGTGCGAGCGGTGCAACTTTGCCAAGAGCCTGGTTGAGCAGCAGGTTTTGGCCCGTCAAACAACCACCTTTGCAAACGAGCAACAAATCTGCTGTTGAAATGAACGCCACGCTTTACCTACCCCACCAGACGCCGCAACTGGTATCCGTCGAGGGACTTTGTATGCCGGACCTGGCAACTGGATTTGCGCGGGTGCCGGACCAGGTGCCGGGGCTGCTGGGCTGCGCGCCGGGGCTGGTGGACGTGCTGGCCAGCGGGCCGGAGTACGTGGCCTACTCGGTGTTCGACAGCGAGGGGGAGGCAAACCCGGCGGCTATGGCTGCGGTGGCCGCCGTGTCGGGAGTAGAGTTTGATTCGGAGGATGAGGACGAGATACTGCGTGGGGCGGTGCTGGTTGTTGTCCAATAATAACTTCATTCACACGATGGAGCCGCAACAAGAATTGACGGGTGTTATTAGTGACTTTGCGCAGGCGCTTGCCGCTTCGTTTGACCCTGACCAAGCCGCACATGCCGTTATCAGTCTGGTTCGTGAGGTCGATGTAACCAATGAGTCCCTGAGCGGTGTTCCGGTTACGGATATAATCTCACAGGAAGGACTTGATGCAGCTGCCAGGTTTTTTAAATTCGGTTTCCCATTTGCTTTGCGTGCGGTCTATCCTGCTGTTCAGCAATTAGCTACTCACTATTATTCGCCGGCATCAGCGAATGAGACGGAATGGGCCCAAGAGGTTATTTATAAGAGCGGGAAGGCGGCTATCTGCGCGCAATTAACAGACGGTATACCTGCTGGTCTTGTGCGACTCACCAAGCCTAGTGACAAGGAGTTTTTATTCCGCTACAGCCATGCCAAGTGTGGTATAGAGTATTTTGATGAGATAGATGCAAGCTTTGTGAGGCGCCATCTTACCAAGCAAATGCTGGAAGAAGCCGAGCTTCTTAGCTTAAAAGTATCGGCTAACATCGAAAGGATTATGGCAGAGTCGCTGAGCAATCCTGATGGAGTATTTATCAGCTACAACATTCCTGGAAGTGTATGGGCCACGTTTGTCAGACAGGCTCCTTATCAGGTGGTTCTGATGCAAGGCCATGATGACTTTGGCCAAGACGAGGTTTTTGGTGGCGTCTGCTATGGCCAGTATTGTCAGGCAGTCGAATATCTGATAGCCACGGCTCTGATGCATACTCATTTCTGCACTATGCTAGGTCGTAGGAACCCAGAGGTAGATGCAGGGGTGATATTGACGCGCGTTGATGAGAAACAACACGTCATTGAGGAATTGGGTAATTATCTCGGCACCACCCCAAAAGTTGCAGAACAGGTGCTGTCATGTCTGTGCATGACCCCGGATAATTCCGAGTCATATTTGAGCGAGCCGGGCGCCCCGCCGCCGCCATACATTCAGATTTCAAATAACCAGCTTGTGCGCTCTGCAGCCGGGTGCATGATTAACCCGTTCTGTTTTCTGAATAAAAGCCTCAAGGCTAAATTCCGAAAAGACTATGACAAGCTTGTAAACGAGCGGGAGGCGCGGTTTATGAACGATGTCTATTCACTTTTTGAAGGTGAGCGTTTTATCACTGTGAATCGTACAGTTGACATTTCATCCGATAAAGGAAATACAGACTTGGATGCGGTTGTTTTTGATACTCAAACAAAAACACTTGCTCTATTTCAGTTAAAGTGGCAGGACCCGCTGGGCGAATCAATAAAACTGCGTCGTACCAAAGCAGATAACTTATTCAAAGCGAATGATTGGGTAGATAGGGTCTGTAGTTGGCTGAAAAGCAAAAGCGGGCCGGAAATCCTACAGCATGTGCTGAAAACCAATGGTGCATCCCGCAAGAAGGAGTTAAAGGAGCTAAAGGATGTGTGTCTGTTTGTTGTCGGGCGACACAACATGCATTTTAGTAACAGAGAGATGGATAACAGGGCGGTCTGGGCTTCCTGGCAGGGGATTTGCGCCGCGCAAATTCAAATTGCGGCATTTGTACAAGATGACCCCATTTGGGCTCTGTACGCGAGGCTGCGTATTCAGGAAGCAGATGGCCGAATCAGCCGGGATGACGTGCCTCCGACTGAATATGATATGCAGTTGGGGTCATATACCATCCGGCACACTAGCGCCTGAAACAGGAATCACAGGCAGCCAATTAAGCAGACAGGTTGGAAAAAACGCCCCTACGCATCGAGCAGGCGGCAATGACTTCATCGGTGGCTCCGTTGCGGTGCTTGGCAATATCGAACAGCACCGTATCGGCAGTAGCGGTGCCGTCCTCGTACTCGGCGATGTTGTAGTATTCGCCGCGCCAGAGAAAAACGATGCAGTCAGCGTCTTGCTCCAGGCTGCCGGACTCGCGCAGGTCGGAGAGTAGCGGACGCTTCTCGCCGCCTCGCTTCTCCACGTCGCGGGAGAGCTGGGAGAGGGCGATGACGGGGGCGTTTAGCTCTTTGGCCAACTCTTTCAGGCTGCGGCTGATGCTGCCGACTTCCTGCTCGCGGTTACCCTTTGTGTCGCCGCGCATGAGTTGGATGTAGTCGACCAGGACTAGGCTCAGGGGTTGCTGGGCGTGGAGGCGGGCACACTTGGCGCGTAGCTGCTGGATGGTGAGGCCGGGCGTGTCGTCGATGTGCAACTGGTGGCCGTGGGTGCGCAGGCGCTGGGCCTGCTGACGGATATGGGCTACCTGCTCCAGACCGCCGGGGAGGTTGCCGCGGCGGAGGTCGGAGTTGCTGTAGCCGGGAACCTCGCTGGCAATCATGCGCTGCATGAGCTGCAAGGTGGGCATTTCGAGGCTGAAAATGGCGGTGTGATGGCCGTGGTCGAGGGCGGCGGTGCGGGCGAAATGCAGCAGGGCGGCCGTTTTGCCCATCGCGGGGCGGGCGGCTAGGATGATGAGGTCGCCGGGCTGCCAGCCGCCGGTAAGGCCGTCGAGCTGAGTAAGGCCGGTAGGAATGCCGGTCAGGCCGTGCTGGCCGACAGACTGCGCGAGGCGGTCAAACGTGGGGTCGAAAGCGGCGGCAGCGGTCTGGCCGGGCTTGGTTTCGAGGGTGCGGTGAAGGCTGGTGAGGTGAGTCTGGGCGGTGGCCAGCAATTCCAGCGGGTCGCGGGCATCGTCGTAGCCGTGGGCGGCTAACTCGGTGCCGGCGCGGATGACGACGCGGCGGGCGTGCTGTTCTTGGAGAATGCGGCAGTGGGTATCGAAGTGCGCGGCCGAGTTGATGCGCATGGTCAGCTGGGCCACGAAGGCGGGGCCACCGATGCGCTGCAGGGTGCCCTGGTGGCGCAGCTGCTGCACGACGGTGAGCTGGTCAGCGTGGTCGCCGCGGGCTACCAGGTCACGGATGGCCAAGTAGACCTGCTGATGGGCAGTGGAGTAGAATACTTCCTCGGTGGGCAGGGTGACGAGCAGGGCGCGCTGGGCGTCGGCTTCGAGCAGGGCCGCGCCGAGCACGGCGGCTTCGAGGTCCAGGGCCTGCGGGGGCAGCTGGCCGGTGGTGGGGGCGGAAATGCCGGGGCGGCGGGCAGAATAGGGTTTGGGGCGGTCTTCGGACATGGTGGGGTTGGGTTAGCTCCAGCGGGCGGGGTCAGTGGATTTGGGGGCGGTGCGGGCGCGGGCAGGGGCTGGCGGGCCGGTGCCGGTGCGGGCGGCGGCCGTGGCCTGGAACTGCGGGCGGCGGCGCATCCAGTTGCGGAAAGAGGCGCGCCAGTCAACCATCAGGGTTTTGCCGCTGACGCGCCAGCCGTTGCTTTCGTAGTGGTCGTGGAAGGTGGCGGCCTCGGTTTGGGCGTCGGCGCTGGTGGGGTGCTGCGCGGCGGCGTATTCCTGGACCTCGGCCAGCGTGGGCGGCACGCCACCTTTGGGGCGTTTGCCGGCCGGCTTCTCAACTTTCTTTTCGGTGGCGGGCGTGGGCGGGGCGGCTTCAGCCGCCTCCCTCTCTATTACCGAAGTTGTAATTGAAGATGAAAATGAAGGGGTTGGAATTTGCTTAACCCGGGTAGTTGCTTTTTGCTTAGGCTTTTGGTTAAGCAAATTGGGGTTACCGCCCTTTTTACCCGCTTCCGTGCGTATCCGGCGCAGGTTCTCATCTTTGACCATGCGGCGGCAGAACAGCGCGCCGTCGGACTCGCGGCGGCTGGCGACGCCGTAGGTTAGCAGGGTGGTTAGAATTTGGTTGGCCGTTTGGTTATCCAAACCGAGGCGGCGGGCAATGACGGCATCGGGCATGGGCTGGCCGTTGACGAGGAGCACGCCGCGCTCGTCGCTATCGTGCATCATCAGCAGCAACTCGAACCAGGCCCCGCGCTGCGCGAGGTCGAGGGCCTGGACGCCTTGGTCCTTGTGCCAGTCGCCGGGGTAGAATTGGATGGCCGGGAGTTTCATGCGCGCGGTGGCGTGGGCACCAGAAGGGCGTTGGTGGGGGCGGGGTGCTCGAACAAGTCAAGCTGGCGGTAGTCGGTGCATTTGCCGCGTAGAGCGGCTTCGGCTTCGGTTAGGGCCGTGGCCAGGGTGGTTTCCAGCAGGCCGGTGTAGGGGTAGCTGGCCTGCTCGTCGTCGAAGGACTGGTAGGGCGTGGTCAGGTTCAGGACCCGGCCGCCGGTTAGCTCGCGCTGGCCGATGAGCGTGACGCCGCTCTGGCTGCGGCCCATCGAGAAGCCGGTGACGGTGAAGGGCTCGAACAGCGCGGGCAGCTCCTCGGACTCGTCGGGCCAAAAGTCAGGCGTCTCGGTCAGCTGCTCGGCCAGCAGGCAGAGGTGCGGTACCAGGCGGCTGAGGGCGTGGGTCAGGTCGGGGTGTACCTGCTCGGCGCATGTTAAAGCGAAAGCGCGGGGCGGGGCCTCCTGGGTACGCTGCTCGGTGAATTCGCAGGTCAGGTGCTGGTCTTTGACCTTGACTTTCTGAATGGTGATGATGGAAGTAATGGCCTCTGGGCTATCAGGGCCAACGATTGGGAGTAGCTGGGACATTGGGGAACGGGGAATTGAGCCGCCTGTACCGGCAGCGGGTGGGGCTACCGTTTCGAGTAGCGGATTAAGACAGGTGCAATGGGAAGCGGCGGCCGATGGCGCGAGGCTAGGGGCCGCTATTGAGCCGGCGGGCGGCGGCCGCGGGTGCGGGGGCCGGCTGGGGCTATCAGGGCCGCGTCGGTGCGGTTGCGGCGCTGCCAGTCGTGAATCTGGGACAGCAGCACCCGGTCGCCGCGGCTGGACTCGCCGGGCATGTAGTGCAGGCGGCGCGGGTGGTGGTCAGGCAGGCGCATGTAGTCGCGCAGGGTTTCGGGGTGCAGGTCGAGGAGGTCAGCGGCGCGGGGCACCGAGTAAGCCGGGTCGGGAGCGGGCGTATCGGCCAGCTGGCGGCGGGCCTCGGCGGCGCAGGCCTTCTCCAGCGACTCGCGCACCCAGGCGTGATTGTCGGGCATCCGTACGGTGACTTGCAGGCCGTCGGCGGTGGTAGTGGTTAGCTCAGTCATGGCCGGGAGGTTCGGAGCTTTTCGGGTTTGGGTAGCTGCTCGGGATAGTAGCGGCTGGGTGGCGTCGGGAGGGGGCCCAGGGTGCGGCGGTAGTCGATGATGCGGGCGAGCTGGCGGATTACCTCGTCGGCTACTTCGGTGTTGAACTCCACTATTTTCATGAGCACCCACTTGTATTCCAGCTCGGTCAGGTAGTGAGTAGCCAGAAGCCGGTAGATTTCCTCCTGTTGCTGATGGTTAGCAAACTTGTACTCGCCGAAGTGGGTCGGGCGCGGGCAGTTCAACAGGGCGGCATCAAGGGCGGAAGTTGCTTCCTGCGGGGCCTCGTGCAGATTGTAGGGCGTGCTCATTGGATAGAGGGGTTATGGCCGGCTAGCTGGTTGAGGTCGTGCTGTACCGACTGGCTGCCGGCTTCCTTAATGAGGCGCACAGCCTCGGCAACGGCGGGGTGGGCGGGCTTGGCCTTCTGCAAAGCCTTGGACACGGCCGCGTGGGACATTTTGAGGGAGCGGGCAATGCTGGAAATTGCGCCGTGCGGCAGCAACAATCTCAGGTCTGCCGGCGTAGCTGTGGTTTCAATTGGTTGCATTTTAGTTTTGATATGTTACCTTTGATTAGTTGATGCCGCTCAAATGTAGGTAAAAGTTACCAAATGTTACAAAATGACTACACTGGAACGCAAAAAAATAAGCTCAGTTAGTCCGTTGCCGGAACTGAGCATGGCGGAGCGGCTGAAAGTTGTTAGGCAGGCCCGCGGCCTGACGCAGCAGCAAATGGCTGACTTGCTGGAAATCTCGCGGCCTACCGTAGCGCAGTTGGAAGGCGGCCGGCACCAGCCCAGCACGGAGGTGCTGGAAACCATTGTTTCGGAGTTGGGAATCAGCCGCAACTGGCTATGGTTCGGCGGCGGGCCGATGGACGATACCAGCACTAAGGGCGGTGAGGTGGTCGTATTCGGCAAGTTTGCGGATGAAGAATTCATCGATTGTCCGTTCATTACGGTGCCGGTACGGGCCGGCTTCGTGGAACTGGTTGCGACGGAAGGCGACTACGGCCAGTACGAAACCATGCGGATTTACAACCCCAGCCCCGAGCTGCGAAAACCGGGTACGCTGGTGTTTGAAATTAACGGCGACTCGATGGAGCCGCAGCTACGCGCCGGTATGCTGGTGGCCGTGACGCCAGTTCCGATGGCGGATATCAAATACACGGTGAGCGGGGTGTACGTGGCCACGTTCGGCAACCAGCTCACGATAAAACGGATTAAGGATAATGACCTTCTGACCAAGCGGCAGCTCGTGCTGCACTCCGATAACCCGCGGGCCGGCATGCTGACTGTGGCGGCGGAGGATATTCGCGGGCTGTGGAAAGTGGTGGATATTATTCGGGGGCGGGTGGAATAGGCAGGGAGCCTCACAATTGATTGAGGCTCCCCGCAGGGAGCCTCAGAAATTTGGCCATAAAAATCCTGTCATTAACCGGGACGAAAACCGGGACGGATATTTAATAAAACGCCTTTATTGTGTTTTTAAGCGGTTATTACGCACCCAGGAGGGAGCGCTACAACACAAGAAGCCCGCCGATAACCGGCGGGCTTCTTTGTTTTCAGACCATTCAGGGCACATTTGGGTTTGGCGGTTCGGCTGTCGTCGGTTGTTTTTGGAAACAAGCCGGACGAAACTACATGGAAACGCCCAAGCTGTTTAGAGCAAAGCCGTGTTCGCTTCCGCTTATGGGTCGCATAGGTCGATAAAGCAAGGCAGTGCCCGGTGCGGCTAATTGCCCGCTGGTACGGTTGGGAGTCGCAAACTTGTCGACCTATTTAACCAGCTTTCTGATGCGGCTCCTATGCGCAAAAGAGCACCGCCACGAGTTGTAGCGGTGCTCTTTTGCAGCGACTGTGCCCATATCTGAACCGGTAGTGGCAAGCCGTACCTAACGGCAGCTACTTGAGGAATGCTGGGAGGAAAACCGCAATAGCGTGCCGGCGAGAGGAGCCGCAGGTGAGTGCGCACTTGCGGCACATATGCCGTGGTTCAGGCCACCTTTAGGGCGTTGCCGCTACCAACCCGGGTTCTGCACCATCGAGGGCACCTTCCGGATTTCCGAATCGGGAATGGGCAGCAGGTACATCTCGGGCCGGAAGTTGTGGCGGCGGATGGATTCGGTGACCTCGTAGGCGGTCGGCGTGGCCGCGGGGCTGGCCTGCACGATGCGCATGCGCTTGTTGTAGGCGTTGGCAACCACCATGGCTATTTTCCAACGGCGGATGTCGTTCCAGCGGTGGTCTTCGTAGGCCAGCTCGATGCGGCGCTCGTTGCGCACCACTTCCCGCATTTCGGGCAGGCTCATGCCGGCCTTCAGGCCGTAGTTGCCATCGGTGCCCGCCTCGATGCCGGCCCGCTGGCGGATTTGCTTGAGCACGGCCAGGGCCGCGGCCTGGTTGCCGGTTTCGTTGATGGCCTCGGCGTAGTTGAGCAGGATTTCGGCGTAGCGCAGCAGGGGCCAGCCGCGCGTGGTGTTGCTGCTGCCGTTCTGGGCGATGTTCACGTCGCACATCTTGCGGCAGTAGTAGCCCGTGGTGAACGAATTGCCCACGTAGCCATCGCCGCCGCTGCCTTCGTAGGTGTACACGGGTTGCAGCCCGCTGTTGGCGTTCGCGTACCTCGACATGTTGTAGATAATCGTGTAGTCAAAGCGCGGGTCGCGCTTGTCATACGGATTCTTGGGGTCAAAGCCCGAGGTGGGGTCGGTGATAGCCTTGCCGTTCTTCATCGGAAAGCAGTCCACAATGTTTTGGGTCGGCATACTATTGTACTGGCCGCCGCGCGAGGGCGGGTTGTAGTAGTTCTCGTATTCCCGCTGCGAGCCGCGGTTCACGAAGATGATGTATTCCTTGTTGACCCGCTTCAGGAACACCTCGTAGAAGCCCAGGCCCGGCGTGTTGGGGTTGGAGCCCATGTTTAGCTCATACGGCTTGCCCGCCATGGTGATTACCGCTTGGGCGGCATCGGCGGCGGCCTGCCAGTGGCTGAGGCTGGCAGTGGGGTAGCTGACGATTTTTTGCAGCTCCGGGTTCTTGGCTTCCGACTCGCCGTTGAACAAGGGGCTGGCGGCCTGCAGCAGCAGGCGCGACTTCAGGGCCAGGCAGGCGCCCACCGTGACCCGGCCGTAGTCCTGCTCGGTGTACTCCACGGGCAGCACCTTGGCCGCCGCGTCCAGCTCGCTCACCACGTAGTCCACGCACTCGGCGTAGGTGTTGCGGGGCAGGTCAATCACCTCGTCGGGCGCGTACACTTTGTCGCCAACCAGGGGCATGCCCCCGAAGTGGTTGAGCATGGTTTGGTAGTACCACGCGCGCAGGAAACGGGCTTCGGCGGCAGCGCGGGCCTTCAGCCGGCCGGAAAGCGGCGCGTCAGGCAGCTTTTGGAGGAACAGGTTCACGCGGCGGATGTTGCGCCACGGCACGTCGTAGCTCTCTGCCACGTTGAAGTTAAGCGGGCTGATGGAGCCGTTGTAGAGCTGCACGGCGGGCTGGCCCGTGCCGCTGTAGCGAAACTCGGCGTCGTCGGTAGCCACTTCCGTGGAGCTTGTGCCGTTCCAGCGACCCTTGTTGTAGGCGTAGCTGATGTCGCCGTAGATGCGCCCCAGGAAACCCATCGTCCGGGTGCTGTCGGTGAACACGTTCGCCTCGGCCAAGATGTTGGTTTTGGGTTCCAAGAAGTCATCCTTCTGACACGCAGTGAACATGGCGGCCACCAGAAAGAAAAAAAGCTGCTTTTTCATATAATTCAAGTATGGAGTGTGAGCAACCAGCGAGGGCTTGCTATGCAAGCGGCTGCCGGCAGCATCATTGGCTTAGAAAGTGACGCTCACGCCGAGGTTGAACAGGCGCTGCGGCGGGTACTGAATTTGGGTGGTGCCCCCGATGCCGTTGTTCACGTTGGCCACGCCGTTGCCGCCCTGCGAAATCTCGGGGTCGAGTTCGTAAAGGCGGTTCAGCTTGGTCCAGGTGAACAGGTTGTTGCCGTTGGCGTAGAGGCGGGCCTGACCAATGCCCAGCTTCTTGGTGAGGCCAATGGGCAGCTCGTAGTTCAGCTGCGCGGTCTTGAGCCGGATATAGTCGCCCCGGATGTACCAGAAGGTGGAGGAGTAGGCGCCCGCGTCGCTGATGCCGCCGCCCAGGCTCAGGCGGGGGTACTTGGCGTCGTCGCCCAGTTCCGGCGTCCAGGCTTTGGTGTGAATCTCTGTCAGGTTGGCCGTAAACGCTTTGATGACCACGTCGGCGCCGCGCACGTTGAAGTTGCTGGCACCCTGAAACAGCACGTTCAGGCTGAAGGCCTTGTAGCGGAAGCTGCTGGTAATGCCGTAGTTGGTGTTGGGCAGGGCCGGATAGCCTTCCACCGATTGGTCCGACGCGTTGATGATGTTGTCGCCGTTCAGGTCCGCGTACTTCAAGTCGCCCGGAAAGACGGGCACCGCCGGTTTGGGGCTGTTGGCAATGTCGTCAGCGTCTTTGTAGAAGCCAATCCACCGATACACCCGCTGCTGCCCGATACTATTGCCGGTGAGGCGCTGGTACGGGTACTGGGGGTCGGGCTCGTCCTGGAAGACAATCTTGTTTTTGGCCAGCGAGTAGTTGCCGCCCACCGAGAAGGAAACGTTCTTGCCGATGTCGCGGCGGTAGTTGAGCTGCACCTCCACGCCCCGGTTGTTTACCTTGCCCAGGTTGACGGGCGGCAAGCCAATGCCGACAAGCTGGGACACGGTGCCCCGCCGGGTCAAGATGTCGTAGCGGTTGTTGTCAAAGAAGTCCACCGTGCCGGTAAGCGCATTGTTCAGCAGGCCGAACTCCACGGCCACGTCCAGCTTTTTCTCTTTTTCCCAGCTCACGCTTGGGTTGGCCAAATCGCCTTCCATCACGTTGTTGGTCGGGTTGGGCGAGTAGCCAAAGTCGGCGGCGGCAATGCCGAAGTTGTTCGCGGTGCCCGTGTTGTTGGTGTTCATGTTGCCCTGGCCCTGGGAATAGCTCTGCTGGTAGTAGTAGGTGAAGCCGCCGCCCAGGGCGTCGTTGCCCACAATGCCGTAGGAGCCCCGAAACTTCAGCTGGTCGATGAACCCCAGAGCCGATTTGAAGAAGGGCTCCTCCGAGATGTTCCACCCCGCCGACACGGCCGGGAACAGGCCGTAGCGCTCGGCGCCCACGAAGCGCGACGAGCCGTTGTAGCCGGCGTTGAGCTGGAACAGGTACTTCTGCTTGTAGTCGTAGCCAAGGCGGGCCGAATACCCGCGGAAGTTGTTGGGAATGAAGCGGTACAGTTCGTCAATCACTGGATTGCCGGTATTGCGGTTCTCCATGTTCGAGTTGCGGTTGAGCAGCGCCAGGCCCGACAGGTGGTGGTCGCCAAAGGTGCGGTCGTAGTTCAGGATGGCCTGCAGGTTGAGCACCCGCACGGTGTTGCGCCCTTGGTAGTCGTAGCCCAGGCGGGGCAGGCGGAACACGCTCGGGTCGCGCGGCTCGTAGCGGTCATCCACCGGCGTGTTCGGGTCGTTGGTTTTGGAGGGGTCGTAGATGAAAGAGGGGAACGTGCCGCGCGACAAGGAGCGGTAGTAGACGTAGTTGCTGGTGTAGGCCACCCGGCCCTGCACTGAAAGGCCCTTCGTCAGGAAATCCAGGCCCTGCTTGGCCGACAGCACCACGTTCATGTTGCTCTCGTAGTTGCGCTGGTAGCCGGCCGTGGCCAAGCGCCCAATGACGTTGTTTACGTCGATGCCCTGGCCGTTGCCACCGCGGGCCCAGGTGCTGTAGCCGTACGAGCCGTCGGGGTTGGTGATGGGGTACTGAAACGGAGCCAGCGTGTTGAAGCTGCTGTAGTCGTAGAACACGTCGTTCCGCTGGAAGGGGCTGGCCGTCACCGGAATGTTCACCTGGGCAAAGTTGCCGTATAAATCCACGCGCATGTCCAGGCTTTTGGTCACCTTCATGTCCAGGTTCGAGCGGTAGTTGTAGCGCTTCTGGTAATAAGAGCCGTCGATGTCCTGGCCCTTGCTGAAGTTTTTGGTAATGCCGTCCTGAAACAGGTAGCCCAACGACACGAAGTACTTCACCCGCTGGGTGCCGCCCGTCAAATCCAGGTTGACGCGCTGCTGCTGGCTGAACTTCTTGAACAGTACCTCCCGCCAGTTGATGTCGGGGTGCGTGTAAGGAGAGGAACCGGTTTCGTAGGCCCGCAGGTCGGCCTCCGAAAAGCGGGGCTTGAACGTGGGCGAGGGCGCCACCGCGTTGTCGTTGATTTGGGCTTGGTTGTAGAGCGAGGCGCTTTGGAAGGAATTGAGGTAGTTGGGCAGCTTGGTGGGCTGGCTCAGGCTGCCTTCCAGGCGAAGCGAAATCTGGGGCGGGCCTTCTTTGCCGCGCCGCGTGGTCACGACCACCACGCCGTTGGCGCCCCGGATGCCGTAGATGGCCGTGGTGGAGGCGTCTTTCAGAATCGAGAGGCTTTCAATTTCGTTGGGGTCGAGGCGGGCAAACTGGTCGTAGGAGTACTCGATGTCGTCGACGATGATGAGCGGCCGGGTGTTGCCGTTGTAGGAGCTCACGCCGCGGATGTAAAATTCGGCCCCGTCGGCGCCGGGCCGGCCCGAGCCCTGCTGGGAGAAGAAGCCGGGCAAACGCCCCGACAAGGAGTTTTGCAAGCTGGCCGAGGGGTTTTCCCGGATGTCTTTGCCGCTCACCACGCTCACTGAGCCCGTGGAGGTAAGCTTTTTCTGCTCGCCGTAGCCCACCACCACCACGTCGTTGAGCACTTGGTCGTTGGACTCCAGTTTCACGTCCACCGTGGTGCGGGTGCCCACCTGCACTTCGGCCAGCTTGTAGCCCACCGAGCGAAAAACCAGCACGCCGCCTTTGCCCCGCAGGGTGAGGGTGTAGCGCCCGTTCAGGTCCGTGCTGATGCCGTTGGTCGGTGCGTCTTTCTCGTACACCGACACGCCGGGCAGAACCTCTTTGGCGTCGGACACCACGCCTTGCACCGCTTGGCCCTGCGCGTGCAGCGAGCCGCTGGCCAGCAGCAAGCCGAAGAATAAAAGTAGTATTATGTTTTTCATGCCATGTTATAATGAAGAAGGCGAATTGCAGTCCGGCCGGTGGGCTTACCAGCCGGGGTTCTGCTTCAGGTTCAGGTTCTTGGTGGTTTCGTCGTAAGGCAGCGGCATGTAGTAGAGCTTGGGCTGGAACACCAGGTTGGTCACCAGGGTCCGCTCGTAGGTGTAGGTCAGGGGCGAGGTGGCGGTGCGCGTAATCTTGATGCCGTTCAACGGGCCGCTCAGGGCCGTTTCGGCGATTTTCCAGCGGCGTACGTCCCAGAAGCGGTGCTCCTCGAAGGCCAGCTCGATGCGGCGCTCGTTCCGAATCAGCTCTCGCAAAGCCGCTTGCCCGATGCCGGCCGGAATGCCGTAGCGCCCGTCGGCGCCCGCCATGATGCCGGCGCGCCTCCGTAATTCAATTATTTGATTTACAGCGTCCTGTGTGCGGGTTCCTACTTCGTTGAAGGCTTCGGCGGCATTCAGCCGGATTTCAGCGAAGCGAAAAATCGGGAAGTTGTGGCTTTGGGCGGTGTAGCTGGAGTTGGTGGCAAAGTTGGCCAGGAACTTGCGCAGGTAGTAACCCGTGCGGGTCTGCACCGCGTTGCCGCCCGGCTTGTCGCGTCCCCCCTCAAACAGCTCCACGGGGCGGTTAATCCAGCTGGTCGGCACGGGAGTCGTGCCGTTGGCGGCAGTGACGCCGTTGGTAAACACGGTCAGGGCCAGGCGCGGGTCGCGCTCGGCGTAGGGGTTGTTGGCCCGGTAGGTGGTGGCGGCGTCCGTGATGGGCCGGCCGTTGAGGTCGGGGAAGGCGTCCACCAGGTTCTGGCTGGGGCTGGTCAGGCCCTGGCTGGCGGCCGGCGTGACGTAGCCAACGGGGGCGTTGCTGTTTTCCAGCGAGGTGCCGTTGGGCGACTGCTTGGCCAGGATGATTTCCGTGTTCTTCTTCACCACAAACACATTGTTGAAGTTTGGTTGCAGGGTGTAAGGGGCGGCGTTGCTGCTGTTAAAAGTCAGAAACTCCTGGGCCGCCTCGGCGGCCTTCAACCAGCGGGACGGGTCGGCGCTGGGGTAGCCCAGCAGGTCGCTGCCGGCCACGCCTCCCCCGTTGAAGAGCGGGCTGGCCGCGTAGAGCAGCACCCGGCTCTTCAGGGCGTAGGCGGCGCCCCGCGGAACCCGGCCCCAGTCGGCGTCGCTGACGGGTTCGGGGCGCAGGGTGCCCTTGACGGCGTCGCACTCGCTCACAATGTAGGCCACGCAGTCGGCGTAGGTGTTGCGCGGCACCGACAAATCGTCTTCCAGGCTGAAGATTTTGTCGCCGATGAGCGGCACGCCGCCGTAGCGCTTCACCAGCTCAAAATACATCAAGGCCCGGATAAAGCGGGCTTCCGACTTCCACCAGGTCAGGTTCTCGGCGGTAGTCGGCACCTTGTCGATGTTGGCCAGGAAGATGTTGACCTTGCGAATGCCCGCGTAGCTCGTGCCCCAGTACGCGTCGGGGTTGAGGATGGTGCTGATGGTGCCGTTGGTGTAGTACTCCACCGTGCGGCCCGTGCGCGAGGGCACGGCGTCGTCGGTGCCGGCGTCCAGAAAATCGCCGCCCACCCGCATGAACCCGTTGGGAATGTAGTTGTAGAGGTCGTTGAGGAACTGCAAGGCCACCACGGCGTTGCGGTCCTGAACGTCCCACACGGTGTCTTCCCGGTAAATGTCCCGGGGCTCGGTTTCGATTCGTTGGCAGCCCGACCCGGCCAGCGACAACGCCAGGCCGGTCAGCAATAGGTAACGTTTCTTAATCATAAAAAAGAGGACAGGCCGGAGCCTAGAGCTTGAAGTTAATGCCGAGGTTGAACAGGCGCTGCTGCGGGTACGCGTTGTTGAAGATTTCCGGGTCGACGCGACTGAACTCGCTCACGGTAAGTAGGTTGGTGGCACTGGCAAACACCCGCAGGGACTGCACGCGCACCCGGCTGGTGAGGAATAGCGGCAGGGTGTAGCCCAGCTCCACGTTCTTGAGGCGGGCGTAGTTGGCGCGGCGAAACCAGTAAGAAGAAAAGGCCTGGTTGTTGGGGTTGGCGACCACGTTGAGCCGCGGGTAAGTGGCGTCGGGGTTGCTAGGCGTCCAGCGGTCGAGGTGCTGCTCGAAAGCCTGCCCAAAGCCGTTGTTCTGGAAGGCGTATTCGGCGGCGCCGCTCAGGTAAATGGTGCGGTTGAGCACGCCTTGTACCAAGGCCGACAAATCAAACGAGTGAAAGCGGATGCCGAAATCGGCCCCGAACGGAATGACCGACTTGGTGTTGCCGATGGGCGCCTGGTCGAACTGGTCGATGACGCCGTCGCTGTTCAAATCCTTGTAGCGGACGTCGCCGGGCCGGGGCCGGTAGCCCACCAGCGTGGCGGCGCCGGCAATTTCGGCGTCGCTCTGAAACAAGCCGTCGGCCACGTAGCCAAACGACTGGCCCACCTGCTGGCCGGTGCGCCGCATCCAGTCGTAGGGGCGGAACACCTCGTCCTGGTACAACACCCGGGACTTCTGAATGCCGACGTTGCCGGTCACGTAGTAATCGACGTTCTGGCTGCCTTGCTGCCAGGTCAGCTGGCCCGTGAA
>NZ_DASVSI010000075.1:0-12232 GCF_036388155.1 Hymenobacter sp.
CACCAGTAGTTAGTGATTGCGAGCGAGATGCTTCGCGGCGCTCTGCATGACGGGCTTTTTTTTTTAAGGAAGTATTAGTGTCCACATAGCCTAGTTCTAGTGCTTGCTTTGCTGAACTCGATTTGGTAGCTTTTCTGAAAGGTCTATTCTCATTCCTGCGCGAAAGCGGAAGATAATGCACAAAAAAGGCCGCTGCAGGGATGCAGCGGCCTTTTTTACATCTGTTGAATCTTAGCGTTGCGACTCAGGCGCCACGGCGCGCTGCACTTCCCGGGCGTTGTTGTCGAAGTCAAACGCCTCATACACCCGGTAGAAATTTTGCGGGTCTGAAACGTGCGAGTGCGCAAACTTGGCCAGTTCCACCCGCGAGGCTTCGAAGTCGAGGCTCCGCAACAAGCGCTTCAGGTCGTCGGCTTGGATGGCGCTTTGGGCCAGGGCTTCCTTTGCCGTGCCCAGCTTGCTGGCTTCAAAAGGCCGCTGCTTGATGGCTTGCACCAGCGCGTCGACGTCTTGCGGCTGCATGGCGCGGTAGCTGCTCACGGCCGTGCCGGGGTAGTAGCCGTCGGCGTCGGGGCCGTTGCCGTAGCTGCCGCCTGGGGCCGGGCCGGTGGGCTGGTTGCCGTAGCCGTTGTTATAACTGGGGTTGGGGGCAGCGTTGTAGCTACCGCCGTTGTCGTACGGGTCGTTGTTGCCTTGCCCATACGGCTGGGGGCTGTTGTAGCGGCCGCCGTTGTCGTAGTAGCCGTTGCCGCGGCCCCGGCTGGGCCCGTACAAAGCCACTGCCCCCACCTGCCGCAGGCCGAGCGGGCGGCCGGGCCGGGCAATGAGTACAAAAGAAGTTTCCAGGCCGGGTTCCAGCCACACCCGGCTGCGGAAGCGCACCGGCCGGCCGTAAGCCGTGGGCACTGTAAAATCGGCCCAGTGCAGGCCCGGGGCTAGCCGGTCGACGTGCACCTGGCGGGCCGCGCCGCGTGTCAGGGGGCGCCCATCAAGCACAAGGCCAAACGGCACGCCGCGCTCCGACAAGAAATTCACGTTAGCCGGCGGAGGCGGGACGGCCACCGCGGGAGCCACGGCCGCGAGCAACCCGACCAGGGCAAGAAGTAGAGCCTTTTTCATGGCGCTGAAGAAATAAACGAGAAGCCGGGAGGTCCGGTCCTGCACCGCTATTTTCAAAAGCTGTGCCACGTTCCATCGGTTTTCGCGCTCGAGACAATCAAGTGTTAACCGAGAAAATAACCGCCAACGAAAAGCCCCGGCAGTGGGTACTGCCGGGGCTTTTCGTTGCTTGAAAACGCGAACCTACTGAGCGACTCGCGTCACCTTAAACTCGGTGCGGCGGTTGCGCTGGTACTCCTCCTCTGACTTGGGCGCGGCTACAATCGGGCGGCTTTCGCCGTAGCCCTTCGCCGTGATGCGGGCCTTGTCGACGCCTTTGCTCACGATGTAGTCCACGGCGGCCTGGGCGCGCTGCTGCGAGAGCTTCTGGTTGTAGGCGTCCTTGCCGCGCTGGTCGGTGTGCGAGCTCAGCTCGATGGAAATCTTGGGGTTGTCCACCAAGGTCTGCACCAGCGTGTCGAGGCGAATGGCGGCATCGGGGCGGATGTTGAACTTGTTGTAGTCGTAGAAAATGTCTTTGACTTCAATCGCGCGGGCCAGGATGATTTTGTTCAGCGTCAGCGTCACCGGCAGCTTGATGTCGTTCACCGGGTTGGGCAGCTGGTCCTGGCTGGGCTTGCGGCCCACGGTGCTCAGCGAAGTACGCGCGGCAAAATCGCCGGGACGCTCAGCGAGGATGGTGTAGTTCGTCACCGAGTCCAGCTTGGCCGTGAACTTGCCGTCGGGGCCGCTGGTCACGGTTTGGCGCTGGCCGTTGGCGCTCGCAATCGTTACCTGAGCGCCGGCAAGGGGCACGGTGGTCTTGGCTTTGTCGTCGCGCTCCAGCACGGTGCCATCCAGGGAGAAGGTCACCAGCTTCAGCGCTTTCTTCTTGAACATGTACTCGTCGTCGGAACCTTTGCCACCGGCGCGGTTCGAGCTAAACAAGCCCATGTCGGCGCCTACGGGCACGGGGGCGAAGTCGTCGGCGGTGCTGTTCACGTCGGCCCCCAGGTTCACGGCCTGGCCGCCCTTCACCATGAAGATGTCGAGCTTGCCCAAGCCGGGCCGTCCGTCCGAAGCGAAGTACAGCGTGCCGTCGGTAGCCACGCCGGGGAAATTGTCGTTGCCGGCCGTGTTGATGGTTTCGCCCAGGTTTTCGGCCGGCGAAAAGCGGCCGTTGGGGCCCAGCGTGGCTTTGTAGAGGTCGTTGCCGCCCTGGCCGCCCTTGCGGCTCGAGGCAAAGTACAGCGTGGTGCCGTCGGGGGCGAAAGCGGGCGAGAAATCATCGGCCGTGCGGTCGTTGATGTTGGCCAGCACGGGCTCGCTCCACGCACCCGCTTTGTTGTAGGAAATCCAGAGGTCAACGCTCAGGTAGCCTTTTTTGCTGCCGTCGTTCGAGCGGGCAAACACCATCGTCTTGCCGTCCGGGGTGTAGGTGGCGCTGGCTTCGTGCTTGTTGTCGGAGTTGAAGGGGCCTTCAAGCTTGCGGGCGGTGCCGCCGCTCATGGTGGCCGCGTTGTCAAACTTGATGGCGTAGAGGTCGGCGAAGTTCTCGCCGTTGCCGAGGTACTTCTTGCCGTCGCGGCCCGAAGCAAAAATCAGCTCGCCGGTGCTGGCCATCAGCGTGCCGCCAAAGTCCGAGGCCGCCGAGTTGAGGGCGTCCACGGGCATCACCTCGTATTTGTTTTTGATGGCGGCCACGCTCTTGCTGTCGGTCGCGTTTTTGGCTTCGGTTTCGGCGCGGGCCGCCAGGGTGCGGTTGCCGCCGCTGCTGGCGTAGGTGGCAAACTGGGCCGCGGCCTCGTCGTACTTGCCGTTGGCCCGCAGCGCCTCGGCGTAGCGGAAACCGGCGTCCGCGTTTTTCACCCCACCGTCCAAGGCCGCTTTGTAGAAGGGCTCGGCCATCTCCACCCGGTTGGAAAGGCGGTAGGCTTCGCCGAGGCGGAAGTTGGAAATAGCCGCGTTTTTGCCTTTGGCAATGTCCGCCTGGTAGAGCGGAATGGCCAGCTCGTACTGGCCCCGGGCAAACTGCTTGTCTGCCTTGCTCATGCTGCCCGTGGTGGCACAGCCGCCTAGCAACGCGGTTGAGCTCGCCGCGGCGCAAATGAATACTAGTTTCCTCATAGGTGGTGTGGGGGAGGTGGGGGAGGGGGGGGCACCGAGAAATATTCTCGATTGGGCATTTTTGGGTTAGCAATAATACTACGTTTAGGTAGGATTTACGCTAGTTGCCGGTTTTTTTCTCCCAGCCCAAAATACCGCGCCAGCCACGTTTGGCCGGCTGGACGGGGCCATCGAGTATCCAACTCACCCTTAGTGGCTAAGGTATTGTCAAAATAAAAGGTGTCGGCTCCGATGGTGCCCTTGGCCACGGCCGCTTTCAGCTCGGTACGGCTGAGCAAACGCACCGCGCCGTCCTGCAAAAACGCCAAGCGGGACTTATCCAATAACTCCACATTCAGGTGCTGCTCTAGCTGCGCAATGAAGCGTACCGACGCGTCGATGGAGCACCCGCTGGCGCCGGCCACGCCCTCGTCGAGCCCAATAACCAGAAAGTGCTGGTGCAAAAACTCCGCCGAGGCCAGCAACGAGCGGCCGTGGCTGGTCCAATCCTCCGCGAAGCGGGCCAAGCTGGGCAGCACCGCCACGATGTCGGGGCCCGCCAACGGGCGGCTGGCCTGATAAATCCACACCCGGGCCGTGGGCGGAAGCTGGTCGAAAGAAACGTACATAGGTCAGATATTCAGCGGTTGACAAGCCGGTTGACGAAAACAAGTCAATCCCGCACCCTGCTCGAGTGTCCAAATGTATTGGGTAAACGAATCCAGGCGCGTTTCCGTGCCTAAACCAAGCGCTAAAAATCTTGCCTTTTAGGCATTAATGCCTTCGGCCGAGGCCACCAGCTCGGCCAGGTCGAACACCTGCACTTTGCTTTCTTGCTCTTTATTCTTCACGCCGTCGCTCATCATGGTCATGCAAAAGGGGCAGCTCACGGCAATGATGCTGCCCTGCAGGTCGTGGGCGGCGGGGGTGCTGGTCTCGGTTTCGACGCCGCCCAGGTTGGCCAACGCGGCGGCTTGGCCGCTCAAGGTGGCCAAGGCTTCCTCGGTGCGCTCGATGTTGATTTCCTTCTTGCCCGGCTCGGCTTCCTTCCACATTTGGGCGCCGCCCGCGCCGCAGCACAGGCCGTTGGCGCGGCTGCGCTTCATCTCCACCAGGTCGGCATCGAGGGCCGCCAGCACCTCGCGCGGGGCTTCGTAGATGTTATTGGCGCGGCCTAAGTAGCAGGAGTCGTGGAAGGTGATGCGGCGGCCCTTGAAGCTCTCGCCGCCGGTCACGCCCACTTTGCCCTCGTTGATGAGCTGCTGCAGGTAGGTGCTGTGGTGAATCACCTCATACTCACCGCCCAGCGCCGGGTATTCGTTCTTGATGGTGTTGAAGCAGTGCGGGCAGGCCGTCACGATTTTCTTGATGCCGTAGCCGTTCATCGTCGTGATGTTTTGCATGGCCTGCATCTGAAACAGAAACTCGTTGCCGGCGCGCTTGGCGGGGTCACCGGTGCAGCTCTCTTCCAGGCCCAGCACGGCGTACTTCACGCCGACATGTTCGAGAATGCGCACAAAGGCGCGGGTTACGCGCTTGTACCGGTCGTCGAAAGCACCGGCGCAGCCTACCCAAAATAGGATTTCAGGCGACTCATTGCGGGCCGCCAAATCGGCCATGACGGGAACGTTGATTTGGCGCTTTTCGCCGGCCGCGGGAGTAGTTGGAGACATGGTGGGGAGGGTTTGAACGTCCTAGAACGTCATGCAGAGCGCAGCGAAGCATCTCGCCGGGCTTACTAACTCAATCGTTGTTTGTCATTGATTACTACAGCACGCGAGATGCTTCGCTGCGCTCTGCATGACGTTCTTTCTCTTTCTGTGCCGCTGGCTAAGCGACTGCGGCCGCCTGCGTGGGCTTCTCCGCCGCGTACAAGTCATCGGCCCAGTTAAACCGGTCCGAGGGCGAGAAGGCCCACGGCGCGCCGTTGTTCTCGATGTTGGAAAACATGACGTTGAGCGAGTTCGGCGCGGCCGACTCTTCCAGCACCAGAAAGCGGCGCATTTCAATAATGCTTTCCAGCGGATTAATGTTCACCGGGCAGCTTTCCACGCAGGCGTTGCAGGTGGTGCAGGCCCAGAGCTCCTCGGGCGTCACTTTGCCGCGCAGCAGCGTGGCGTTGGCCAGGTCGGTTACGGGCTCGTGCTTGGCCTCGGGGCCGTACATGTTGGGCCGGAAGATGAGCGGCGACTCGTACTTCTCCTCCATCCGGTCGCGCGTGTCCATGATGATTTTGCGCGGCGACAACAGCTTGCCCGTCAGGTTGGCCGGGCACACCGAAGTGCAGCGGCCGCACTCGGTGCAGGAGTAGGCGTTCATCAGGTTGGTCCAGGGCAGGTCCTCCACGTCTTTGGCGCCGAAGGGCGTGGGCGCCAGGGCCGAGCCGTCGGGGCCCACGGGGGCGGGCGGCACGGCGTAGCTGGGGTCCATCATGGCCTTCACCTCGTGGGTAATGCTTTCCACGTTGCTGAACTGCCCCTGCGGGATGAGCCGCGAGTACCACACGTTCGGGAACGAGATGATGATGTGGAAGTGCTTGGAGCTGGGCAGATAGTTCAGGAACAAGAAGATGCCGATGATGTGCGACCACCAGCCCACGCGCTCCAGCACGTGCAGCAGGCCCTCGTTGGCCGGAAACAGGCCGGTGAGCAGGCTGCTGATGGGGAAGGTGCCAGGCAGGTCTTCGCCCCGCAGCTGGTGCAGCTTGAGGTCGGCGGTGTTCATCGTGAACAAGGCCGCCATCAGAATTACTTCGATGTAGAGGATGATGTTGGCGTCGAGCTTGGGCCAGGCGCGCAGCTCCACGCCGGTGAAGCGGCGCACGGGGTTGGTGCGGTTGCGGCGCCACCAGAACGCTACCACGGCCAGAATCACCAGCGCGCCCAGGATTTCGTTGGTGGCCATCAGCACGTCGTACACCGGGCCGAGGAAGCTCAGGAAGCGGTGGGTGCCAAACAGGCCGTCGACCACGATTTCGAGCACCTCCACGTTAATCACCAGGAAGCCCACGTACACAATCAGGTGCAGCAGCGCCGGGGTGATGCGCTTGAACATCTTCTGCTGGCCAAACGCCACGAGCATGGTTTTCTTAAAACGCTCGGCGGCGTGGCCGCTCATGTCGCGCTCGCGTCCGACGAGGATATTGGCCCGAATTTTTCGGACTTGCCAGGCAAATAAGCCAAATGCTGCTACCAGCAGCAAGAAAAATATGATGTGCTCCAACATGCGGGTAAAGGTAAGGGCGTGGGAACGTTTGCGGCTGCAATATACTCGGCATGCCGAATACTTTTTGGGCGATGCCACCCCCGTCACTACTTTTTTTACTTAACTTCTTGCGGCATTGTTTTGGTTTCGTACCTTTGCGGTCCCCAAAGCGGTTTCCTGCGGCGGGGAAACGGCAACATAGCTCAGTTGGTAGAGCACAGCACTGAAAATGCTGGTGTCGTTGGTTCGATTCCAACTGTTGCCACGAAAAAGGCCTTTATCATTGCGCTAGAGGCTTTTTTGTTTGTACTTGGCTGCGCAAGACCGTGGTTGGGGCTTTGCAGGGCCGTGGGCCTCTTGCCAAAACTCTGCTATTGCTCTCGGCACCAATTCTTGGGTTTTTATAGTGCTATTTGCAGGCTGGGGTAGGGGCAAAGCGGTTCGTGGCGCCATCGTTGCTGCCTTGTGGGGCCGATGAAAAAAGCATTTGCTGTCGTGAAATATGCCCTGCTCCTGTTGGTTTCGGGGCCTGCTTATGGTGTACGCTTTGCGCGGGCAAGACATAAGCCGGGTGGGGCTGTACCTGCGCAAAGCAAATTATTTTTGGATGGGGCTGACCGTGGTTTTCTCCGTGCTCGGCTACCTGAGCCGGGCCTACCGGTGGAAAATGCAGCTTGACACCCTGGATGGGAAAGCGGCCTATTGGCCCATGTGCCACGCCCTGATGGTGGGCTACCTGGCCAACTTGGTGGTGCCCCGCATGGGCGAAGTGGCGCGGTGCTCCGTGTTGCGGCGCACGAGCGGCGTGCCGGTGGGGGCCTCGCTGGGAACGGTCATTGCCGAGCGCGTCATTGACGTGTCGGTGCTGGGCGCCACCCTGCTGCTCAACTTTGAGACGTTCTGGGGCTTGGTGGTTGGCAAACTGCTGGACGGCGGCTCTTACCACTTCCTGACGCGCCATCGTACTTCCCTGCTGGCCGCGGCCGTTATCGGGGGCGCGGTGCTGACGCTGGCGTGCCGTCGCCTAGCTGGTTGTAGGTGACGGCGGTTCTGTGCGGGGCAAAGATGGCCGTGGTTTTTTCGATGGTATGTGTCTGCGGGTTGACCACTACCCGAAGGCGAATGGCTCCGTTTTCGTCATTCAACACGGGCAAGGTGGCGGCGTACATCGTGTCCTGGCTGAGAACGTCCTCCGGGCGAACACTGCGGTGGGCGGGGTCCGGGCCGGGAACAATGCCGGGCCCTGAGCCCGAATTTGACGAAATCAGCTGCTTTCTCACTGGCGCTGGGGTGGTGGACGTGTCGGCCGAGGGGTTACTACACCCAATAAAGCTGAGGCCGCCAAACAGCACGGCAAGCGCAGAAAGAAGACGCACTGGACGCAAAGAGTTGCTCATGGCAAGCGAAGCTGGAATAGGTGTTATAACGAAACCTGTTACGTTCAACCCGGGCTGCTCGACGGAAAAAGCCGCAATGTTTAAAAACCAAAACCCACGCGCAAGCCAGTACCCAACTTCTCCCCGCTTTGCAGGGCGGTGTAGAAGTCGACGCGCAGCACCTTCAGCACGTGCTCGATGCCGACGCCCAGCTCCACGTAGTGCCCGGCTTGCTTGGTGGTGAGGTAGTTGAACGAAGCCACCTCCTGCCATTTTAGCTTACGCAGCAGCGGGATGTTGTTCAGGAAGAAACCGTTGAAGTGGTGGTTGTAGTGGGCCTCGAAGTAGGTGTTGTTGGTGCTGAAGCGGTAGTAGTCCAGCAGCTGGAAGTTGCTGAAGTCGCCGGCCAGGAGGGTTTGGTTGCCCGAGAAGTGACGGTAGTCGATGAAGGTCAGGCCCCGCTGCTGGCCCACGAAGCCACCCACGCTGGCGCGGAAGCTGCTGTTGCCCAGCAGGCCCAGCGAGAGGTTGTCGCGCACGCCGGCTTGCAGCAGGGTGTAGCGCACGTCGGGGCCCAGCACGTCGGGCACGGCCATGCGGCCCTGCACGTTGAACGTAGGCCACTTCGAGCCGAGGTTAAACTTGCCGTCGGGCCGGTTGATGTAGCGCTGGCCGGGTTTGTAGTCGAGCGACAGCCCGACGGTGAGAATGCGGCTTTGCCCAAACCCGGTGTTGGGCAGTTCCTCGCTCACGGGCAGGTTCGGGGTAAAGGCCCGGCCGCGCACGTCGCGAAACAGCCGGTCGGTGGTATTGGCCAGCTGCACCCGCTCGAAGTAGCCGGCGCTGGCCCGCATGTTCAGCCCGTTGACGGGCTCGGTGAGGTAGGTGAACTCGGCACCCTCGCGGCGGTACAGCTTGGCATAATTCCGGTTGACGTACAGGGTATAAATGGTGTTGGTGGCGGGCGTGAGCTGCGAGTTGCGGTCGAAATTCTCGATGGTTCGGCCCACCGACAAACTGATTTGCTTGAGCTTGGCGGGGTGCAGCTGCCAGTTCACGGCCAAGTTGGGGTTCAGCTCCTTGCTGCTGAAGCCGTAGCGCAGCACCGGAGTGAGGTTGAAGAAGCGCCGGTCGTCGGTGCGCTGCGAGAAGGTGGCCTGGGCGTTGAGCACGCCTCCTTCCACGGTGTTGTACTGAAAAATCTGGGACAGCGGCTGCACCGAAGTCGACCGTTTGCGGAAGGTGTTTTGGTAGGTGTAGCCGCCCATCACCAATTTGATGGGCTCGAACTCGTTGCGCTTCTTGTCAAGCGAGTCCTGGTAGGGGCGCGACTTCCGGATGACCTCGGTGCTGTCCTTCACGCGGTAGTCTTTCTTTTCTTCGACCGTGAGCGGCACGGGGCGCACCTGGTCCCAATAGGCCGAGTCGCGCTCGTTCACGCCCGCTTCGATGCGCTGCACTTCGCCCTTGCCCAGCTGAGCAAAGGGGTCGTTTTTCAGCGAGTCGCGCTGGGCTTGCTTCACCTTTTTGCGCACCTGGGCGTTGAGGCCGTGCAGGTCGGGCTTGCGCTTGCGGATTTGGGCGGCAGTTTCTTGGCCCTTGGGCGCGTCGTCCTTGGTCTCAACCACCGCGGGCGGGGTTTTGGCCACGGGCGGCGTGGGGTAGGTGGGCACCACGTTGGCGTAGTTCGACAGCACCGCCGTGATGTAACCCGAACCCTTGAATCCCAGCCCCGACAGGTTGGCCGTGACCTGCTGCGACTGAATGAGCCAGACGTTGGGGTTGCCCGGCGCGGGGGTGTATTGCTGGGCGATGTGCAACTGGTCGACGTAGTCAATCTGGGCGTCTTTATCGAGGTTTAAGTCGACGGAGTGAATGCGCCAGGAGCCGTCGGCGATGTAGATGTAGCCCGAAAAAACGGGGTCGGTGCGCCGGCGCGGAATCACCCGGATTTTGTGCACCGTTTCGCCGCCCTGCGGGGTGCTGCCCACCAGCTCGTACTTGTAGAACAGCATGGCGTTGCTGGCAATGGGCGACACGAAGCCGCGCTCCGAAAACGCCGGCTTTATCAGGTTTTCGTAGAAGCCCAGGTTGCGGCCCGCGCTGGCCCGGTTGAAGCTCAGGCCGCGCGAGTCGCCGCTGACCCGGCTCGAAATCATGCGCTCTTTCACCACATTGGGTTGGGTGAAGCTGATGTCGGACAGAGACTCTGAAAGGTAAAAAATTCCTTTTTTGATATCAGGACCGATTTTGAACAGGCCCATGATTTTTTCGGGCGTGTCGTTGATGCGGCCCAGGGCTTTGATGTAGATGCGGGCCCGGTAAGCGGCCACTTCGCGCCGGTGGTAGGCCCGCCACTGCTGCGCCTGTTGAATAATGGCGTAAGCCGGGTCGCGGTCGGTGGATTTCACCAGCACTTCGCCCAGGTTGTAGGCCTCCGGCTGCAAGGTGACGTTCACGGTCAGGACCGAGTCGCCGCCCAGCACGCGCACCGGCTGGACCTGCGGCCGGTAGCCCACGTACTGAAACACCAGCTCGTACTGCCCGGCCGGCAACCGCAATTGGTACTGGCCCTGCTCGTTCGAGCCGGTGCTGGTGGCCGAGCCGCGCACCGCCACGTTGGCAAACGCCAACCCTTGATTGTTGGCCCCGCTCACCGTCCCTTTGATGACGCCGGCCCACCCCAGGCCCGGCAACACACTCAGCAACAATACAAACCCAACGAGGCGTAACGTAGTCAGTAACATAAAGCAGCAAATGGCAGAAGAAGGCCTGACCAAGTTACGGGGCCTCAAGCTAACTGATGCCCGCTCGGGCCGGATGGTTGCCTTTGGGGCTGACGCGGTTTCGGCCGCTATGCTTTAGGCCACCACTTCTTCGGCGGGCGCCAGGACCGCGGCACGGGCGTCAACCCGGCTGGTGTACCAGGCATTCAGGCCCACGCCCAGCAGCACCAGCACGATGCCGGCGTAGGCCATCGGCCCAAAAGTTTCGCCAAAAAACACGTAGCCCAGCCCCAGCGCGTAGAAAATGCCCAGGTAGTTGAGCGGCGCCACCCGGCTCAGGCGCTCGATTTGGTAGGCCTCAGTCATGGCCACTTGGGCGCCTTGGGTGAGGGCCCCGCAGGCCAGCAGCCAGAGCCAGTCGGCGCCCTGGGGAGTTTGCCACTGAAACAGGCAGCCCACCGCCGCCAACGGCAACGAAATCAGGGGGAAGTAAAAAACGATGACGAGCGGATGCTCCCGCCCGCGCAGCCGCCGGATGGCGTTGTAGCTCAGCCCGGAAAGCAGCGCGCCCAATGCCCCAATGCCCACGTAAGCCCACGCAGCACCCGCCGAAGCAGCAGCGCTGACCGTCGCTTCTGGAGCACCTTGCTGCACCAGCAGCACCCCGCCAAAGCTGAGCACGAAGAACACCCACTGCCACGCCCGTACCGCCTCCCGCAACAACCAAATGCCCATCACGGCCGTGAAAATGGGCGCGAGGTACTGCAGCGTCACCGCCGTGGCCAGCGGCAAATTATGCAGGGCCAGAAAGTAGCAAATCAGCGCCAGGGCGCCCGTGGTGCCCCGGCTGACGAGCAGGCGGTGGTTGTTGCCGAAGGGCGCCACGCCCAGCCGCCGCAGCGCCACGTAGCTGGCCACGATGGAAAAGATGGACCGGAAGAAAATAATTTCCAGCGCGGGCAGGTGGTGCAGGTGCTTCACGCAGGCGTTCATGCCCGCGAAGAGCAAGGTACTCAGCAGCATCAGGCGGATGCCGGGACTTAATTCCGGTTTCAAGCAGCAGGGTGGGAAGTGCCGAGAGACAAATTGCGCCATTCCGCGCGAGCTTTGGTAACGAACTACCGGGCGCATTGTTCAGTATTACTCGTCCTTCCCATTCCAACTTCCATGTTCAAAAGCCCCGACAAAACGCCCAAGCAGTACACGCCCGGCGAAGCCCTGCAAAAAATCGCGGCCTTCTGCGCCTACCAGGAGCGCACTCAGAAAGAGGTGGAGCAAAAGCTGCGCTCCTACGGCCTGGACGAGGACGAGGCCGGCGAAATCATCATCCGCCTAAGCCGCGAAAAGCTGCTGGACGAAGAACGGTTTGCCAAAGCTTTCGTGCGCGGGCACTACCGCCAGAAGAAGTGGGGACGCCGCCGCATCGTGCAGGACCTCAAGCAGAAAGGCATCAGCGAGTACTGCATCAAGTCGGGCATGAAGGAGATTGACGGCGAGGAATACTACCAGAACCTGGTCGACATTCTGGAGAAGAAGGACCGCCAGGAAAAGGAGTCGAACCCGCGGGTGCGCCGCATGAAAATCTCGCAGTACCTCACCGGCAAAGGCTACGAGCAGGACCTCATCAAAATAGCGCTGGATGATTTGGGCAAAACCTCAGAGGACGACGAGTAGCGCGGACTTTTAGTCCGCGACGTAAACTACTGGCCCGAGCCACGGACG
>NZ_DASVSI010000076.1:0-10814 GCF_036388155.1 Hymenobacter sp.
TTAAAGTCGTCCGGGGACGCGGACTACAAACTCCGCGCTACATCGCCCCAAAACTGTGCTAAACGACGAATTCGACTCCATCACAACGCCGCCGGCACAGAATATAAAGTCTCATTATGGTGCTCTTTTCGGATGGTAAGAAATTTATTTACAACATCTTAATTCGTTGTCTGGGTTGCGTTCAAAAGTCCTGAACTGACAAATTCTGCGTTGTAAGCCGCTTTGGCGTCCCGCTACCTTTCCGCTGCCTGTCGCTATTGACGGGCGTATCTCACAGCGGAAAAAAAATGATGACTACCGTACTCGCCGGCTGGACCAGCCGCAATGGTCTTGGGTTGCTGATGGGCGCCCTCTTGATTCCGGGATTGGCACTGGGCCAACTTAAACCCGTAAATCGAACCAGCGAGGCGGCAACCAGTGCCGCCACCTACGACACGCACAAGCACCTTACGGTGGGCGTTACGAAGTTTGCCGAAGCGCGCGCTGCACTCTCGGGCTTCATCCAGCGCCGGGCCGTGCGCGTGCAGAAGCAGGAAGAAACCCCCGAGCAGCTCATTGCCGAGTTTGCCTTGGCCAGCCGCGACCTGGCGCCCCTCGACTCGCTGACGGCGGCACTGGGTTTCGTGCTCGAAAACAACCTGAACTCTCAGGACCTGGGCGGCCGGGTAGGGGAGCTGCGGGCCGACCAGCAGCGCGCCACCACCAAATTGGCCGATGTGCAGCAGCAGCTGGCCCAGCCCGGCCGCACCGTGGAAGAGCGCAACGCCCTGCGCAATGACGCCGACCGTGCCACCGACCGACTGGCCGACCTGAGCCAGCAGCTGGCCGGCATCAGCAGCCACGCGGGCCAGGCCTACGTGACCCTGCGCCTGTACGACGAAGTGAGCTTCCCGACCGGCAACCGCCGCGTGAGCTTTGTGAACATGCCCGGCGTAGAATACGGCTACCTGCGCCTCGACAACCCCAAAGTGGGCCTCACCAGCTCGGCCTACCAAGGCTACTCGCTGAAGTACCTGGTGACGCGGGGCAAAAGCTACTTCAACCTGGGCGTGTACAAGCCCGTGACGAGCAACCCCACCGAGGAAGAGTTTATCAACGAGCTGTTTGTCATCAACTTTGGGCAGGACTTTTACCCGCGCAATTTTGGGCGGGGCCGGCGGCGCTACTTCAATCTGTACACTTCCTATCAGCTCGGCGGCTTCATCGTGAATCGCAACAGCGACAAAGGCAACGAGTTCATCCCCAACCTCAACTTGGGTCTGGGCCTCGAAATCCTGAAAACGCGCCACGTCCTGCTCGATACCAAAGCCAGCTACTTTGTGCCGCTCAATGGCCGCAGCCGCGACTTGCGCGGGGTGCTGGGGCAGGCGTCGTTCAATTTTGTGTTCTAAGGACCGCGTTGCGCCCACGGCTTCCATCGGGGTTGGGGGCGCAACGCGGGCTTTGGCCGCGGCCGTTTTTGGACAGGCCCGAACAAGAAATTAGCGCCCACGCTTTGTTGCCGGCTGTGGCAAGCGCGACCTTTGCAGTTGTGGGACGAAATTCCGCCCGCCTGACTACATGTTCGCCTCGTTGTCTTCTCGTGTAATTCTAGCCGTTTTTGGTATTTTACTGGGATTGATGCCGTGTGAGTCGGTGGCCCAGACGGCGCCCAACGGGCCCGTGGTGCTGCACGATGCCAGCTTGCGCACCGACACGGCTACCTACTTGCTAAGCCGCAACACGGTGGCGGTGCAAGGGGTGCCGACGCTGTACTTCTGGTTTCGGCGCGATGATGAAACCGCGGAGCTGCGCCTGTACCCGGCCAACGCAAGCAGTTCGAAGCCCTTGCGCCTGCGCCGCACGTCCGATTATCAGCAGCTCGACTCGTTGACGAAGGAGCCCGACGGCGGCTTTCGAACCCGGCTCAAGTTTCAGAACCTGACCAGTAGCCGGTTTTTGCGCCTGGTAGTGGAGCAGGCTTCCGATTCGGCGGGGCGGCCGGTGCGGCAGCAAGTGGTGCCGTTGCTGCCGCTGGCGCGCACGTCGCTGGCCTTGCGAGTGGCCGACAACGAGCTGTACGTGGGCGAGGAGAAGGTATTTGAGCTCACCAGCTCCAATGCGCGCAACGTGCACGCCACCGGCGAGTGGGTGCGCGGGCCGGAGTTCGACTACCGCCTGGTGGCCGAGGCCAACGGCATGCTGCGCCTGCACGTGCTGCCCAACCAGCTAGGCCCGCGCACGCTGGTGCTGAAGCTGCAAACCGAGCGGCCCACGCTGCTGCCCGGTAACCGCATCAGTTACCAGCTGCCGGTGCTGAGGCAGGAGTTTAACGTAAAGGCCAGTCGCTTGCGCTTCCTATCGCCCGACCAGCGCAGCGTGACCATGGACGACGCCAGCCGCCGCCGCGGCGTGGAGCTGATACTCGACAACGGCCGCAGCTTTGAGCTGCACCGAACGTACCGCGTGGAGGAGCAGGAGGAGCCGGGCGGCACGCTCATTGCCGAAATCTACACGCGCCAGTACCTGAGCAACGACCGGGTGCTGTGCTACTTCCGCCCCTACAACACCCACCGCCAAACAGCCGGCTACCTCTACATCAAGGACAACGACGCCCCCCGGTACCTCACCAACCTTGACATTACGCCCCAAACCGTCATCCGCAACGTGCAGGTGCTGCACCGAGGCGGCGAATGGACGTCGTCGCTGAGCGTGAGCCCCGGCGAAACCGTGGACGTGCGCCTGGAAGGCGAGGGGCTGCAAAAGGCGCGGGTGTCGTTCGAGGACTTGCCCATCATTCCCTCCGACTCGTCGGTGCGCACCGACGCGCGGCTGGTGTACCGGGTGCAGATGCCGGTGGGCTTTGCCAAACGCAAAAGCACGATTTACAACGCCGGGCAGCCCACGGGCCACAGCCTGAGCGTGCGCGAGTTTCAACGGCCGCACGCGCTCGATTTTGTGTCGGTGGTGTACGGCGACGCCGCGCAGCCCATCACGCGGCTGGGCGGGCCGGTGCTCTACGGCAGCACCATCCGCGACGTGGTGTTTCAGTTCAACCCGAACGGCATTGATAAGGGCGAGCAACTGTACGGCAAACAATTCTTGAGCTTTGAGGTGCGCACCCTCAACGCCAAAGGCGACCTGATTGAGCTGCGCAACATCGACAACGTGGTGATTTGCCCCGGCGACAATTCTCCTCGCGCCGCCTTCTATGCCGACAAGCAGTGCCGCACCGACCCGCTGAGCCTCAACTCCGTTCTCGGCCGCAAAACCTATGACCTCGACGAGTGGAGCCGCATTGTGGTGACGGTGAAACACCAGGCCAGCCAGTACGCCGAGCCCGGCTACACCCAAACCGTGGAGCTGGTGCTCAAGCGCCAGTACAAGTTCGACATCGACGTCAGCTTTCCGGCCGGCCTGCTCACGCGCAAGCAGAAAGAGGACAAGTTTGGCGACCTCGGCGGCATCTCGCTGGCCACGCTGGCCCAATTCAGCTTCTACAGCCCCAACAAAATCAATCGGCTGCGGCCGTATAAAATCGGGGCGGGCTTCGTGGCCCTCAACGCTTTCAACCTGGGCAGCAGCACCGCCAACCGGGACCTGGGCGTGGTCATTCTGGGCTCGGTGTACCCCACGCGGCGCGAGGCCAAATTCACCTTTCCGCTGTACCTGGGCGGCGGCTATTTATTAGGAAGCTCCCAGTGGTTTTTCATGCTGGGGCCGGGCATTGGGGTGCGGCTGTAGGGCAAGCTTGCTGGCTTGGAAAAGGTGCGTAAAAATTAGCTGTTACAAATTGGGATAAGGGTTATCCAAAGTTGATTTTCGCCAAATACTGTTGTCGGCCCGATTCAATGCTTCCAATAAATTGAAGTTGCTTCCCAGTTTACCCGCAATTGAATCAATAGGCGCTTCGAAACCTTCATCATCTAAGATGCTGCCATTGGTTTCTCTGGCTAAAAAATAAGCTACTCTACTTCCTAGAGCTTCCGTAGTTGCATTTACCTCAAACACGCCTGGAGATTCATCGACAGATTCTATCTCGAAAGAATAGTTAGCTCGCTGTCTGTCGCATTGATACAACCAAGTCCATTCTCTGCTTGCTGGATTATAGCTGTTGCCTTCCGAATCAGTATTATAAAAATCATCCCATATGAACGATGTCACAACTCTGAAATCAGGTCTAAGGCCATTGACTTTAATTCTAATCGAGTATACAAAAGACATATTCGTTTCAAATAAGCGTCATGCTGAGCGCAGCCGAAGCATCTCTCCCGCAGTAGTAAATAGATTACTTGCGCAATAGAGATGCTTCGGCTGCGCTCAGCATGACGGGCTCATGGGAGATAGAAAGCTTACGCTATTGCAGCTGCATATCCGCAATGATGGCCTTGATTTTCTCATGACCCAGGCGGTTGGCCAAGTCAAAATCGACGGCTGATTTCAGGGGCTGCTTCACGCTGAAGTAGAACTTGATTTTGGGCTCGGTGCCGCTGGGGCGGGCCGATATTTTGCTGCCGTCTTCGGTGATGAACTGCAGCACGTTGGAGCTTTCCAGGCCGGTGTCGGTGGTGATGCCGTTGAAGAGGTTGTGGATTTTGCCGGTTTTGTAATCCCGGATTTCCACCACTTTCAGGCCGGCAATGGTAACGGGCGGGTTGGCGCGCAGGCTGGCCATCATCTCCTGGATTTCCTCGGCGCCGCGCTGGCCCTTTTTGGTGAGGGAAATCAGGTCTTCCACGTAGAGGCCGTAGTTGGCGTACATGTGCGTCATTTCCTGGTAGAGGGTGCGGCCCTGGTCCTTGGCTACGGCGGCCATTTCGGCCACCAGCGCGCAGGCCGACACGGCGTCTTTGTCGCGCACGAAGTCGCCGATGAGGAAGCCGTAGCTTTCCTCGCCGCCGCCGATGTAGATTTCCTGGCCTTCGAGGTCGCGGATGAGGCCGGCGATGTACTTGAAGCCGGTGAGCGTCTGGTAGCTCTTCACGCTGTGCTGGCGGGCAATGTCGCCCAGGATTTCACTCGTCACGATGGTGTAGACGATGTAATCTTTGGGGGTGGACTGGCCGGCGCGGTGGCGGGCACTCAGCAGGTAGTTGGTGAGCATGGCAGCCGTCTGGTTGCCGTTCAGCAGCACCCACTCGCCGTCGTCGTTTTTCACGCCGACACCCACGCGGTCGGCGTCGGGGTCGGTGGCCAGCACGAGGTCGGCATTGGTGGCCTTCGCCTGGTCAAGAGCGAGTTGCATGGCGCTTTTCTCCTCCGGGTTGGGCGACTGCACGGTGGGGAAGTTGCCGTCGGGCGTGGCCTGGGCTTCCACTACGTTCACGTTGGTGAAGCCGAACTCGCGCAGCAGGCCCGGCACCAGCGTGATGCCCGAGCCGTGAATGGGCGTGTACACGATGTTCAGGTCGTGCTGGCGCTTGATGGCCTCGCGGTCGATGCGCAGCTTTTTGGCCTGGCCGAAATACAGCTGGTCGAGGTCGGTGCCAATGCTGATGATGCGCGACGGGTCGGCCTCAAACCGCACCTCGCTCACGCTGGTGATTTTGTTGACTTCGGCAATGATGTTTTTGTCGTGCGGGGCCACCACTTGGGCGCCGTCGTTCCAGTACACCTTGTAGCCGTTGTACTCCTTGGGGTTGTGCGAAGCCGTTATCACGCAGCCGCTTTGGCACTCCAGCTCGCGGATGGCAAACGAGAGTTCGGGCGTGGGGCGCAGCCCGTCGAAGAGGTACACAATGATGCCGTTGGCCGAGAAAATGCCGGCCGCAATTTGGGCAAACTCGGCGCTGTTGTTCCGGCTGTCGTGCGCAATGGCCACCTTGATTTGCTGGCCGGGGAAGCTTTGCAGCAGGTAGTTGCTCAGGCCCTGCGTGGCCATGCCCAGCGTGTAGCGGTTCATGCGGTTCGAGCCTGGGCCCATCACGCCGCGCAGGCCGCCCGTGCCAAACTCCAGGGTGCGGTAGAAGGCGTCGGTGAGCTGCTCGTCTTGCCCGCTGGTTTGCAGGGCGCGGATAGCAGCTTGGGTTTCAGGGTCGTAGTCGGGCGTGAGCCAAGTGTTGATGGTGTTCTGAATTTCGGGGGCGAGGGCCATGGAGCGGAATGAAAAGGTGTTTGGGTAGGGCGAAAACGGCCGTAAAGGAAAGAAGGTTGAACTAAAAACCGGCGCGCACCCACCTAACGGCCTTGGTAGGTGCCTTGCAGATTAACTCGGCGCTTATTGTATTTCCACTTTTCTGGCAAAGCTGCCGGCCGCCGACTCCACGCGCAACACGTACAGGCCGGCGCTCAAGTGGGCCACCAGAATTTCCGGCACGGCGCTGCTGCCAGCCGCTTGCGTTTCGGTGGCCACCACGCGCCCTTGCAAGTCTTGCAGCACCACCCGGAGGGCTAGGCCGCTCTGCGGCCGCTCGATGCGGAGCGTGCGGCTAGTGGGGTTGGGGTAAATGGAAAAACTGTCGTCGGCCCGCGCAGCCGAGGCCGTGGGCACAAGCGGAGCCAGCCAGGCGCTGGTGTTGAGCGAGTACAGCCGCTGGGGAACGGTGAAGGGGCTGTTCAGCCGTTCGTTGGACACAAACACGCGGTAAGGTCCCACAAAGCAGAGGCCCTCGGCCTGACCGATGAGCAGCGCATTCGGCAGCTCGATGCGCCGTTTGTTGCCCTGAAAGTAGTGCGTGGTGGGAAAGTCGGAGAGCAGCCACACGAACGTGGCCCCGGTGCTGGGGGTGTAGCCCAGCAGCGCGCCGCCGCGCCCCGCGGGGTTGAGACTGGCCGCCGTGATGAGGCCATTTACGTTGAAGCTGGCTTTGAGGCGCGCCGTGTGGGTTCCGGGCTGGGCCGGGATGACGTAGTAATTGGTGCGGGCATCGGCCCAGTTCTTCGTGAACAGGTGCAGCGAGTCGTTGGCGTAGAAAAACGCTTCGCAATCGAAATTGTGGTTATTGATGCCGGGGTTGAAATTGGTTTGGTCGGGGTAGCTGAAGTTGATGGCTTGGGCCGTTACGCTCACGGCCGCGGAGGTGCCGATATCGGATTTGGCCACGCGCAGCACGCGCAAGTCGCGCCGGTCGCCAGCGTTGTTGCCAAAGTCGCCCACGTAGAGGTGCTGGGCGTCGGCCGTGATGTCTTCCCAGTCCACGTTGTTGAAATTGGAAATCGTTACCTGCTGCAAGACGTTGCCCGAGGTGGAGTCCACTTTGAACAGCACGGGTGAGTTGCCGCTGTCGTTGAAAGTCCACAGGTTTTGGCTGGAATACACGAGGCCGGAGGTTTCGGGCACGGCGCTGGCCAGGGCCGTTTTTAGCAGCAAAGCGGTGCTGGTGGTCGCGTATTGGCAGGTGCCGTTGTTGCTGGTGGCGGCCGGGTTGTAATTGGTAGCGCGTGGGTCGGGGCAGCCGCTTTGGCCGCGCACAGGAACTGTTGCTAGGGAAGCAAGCAAGAATAATAGGAAAATAAATCTAGCCATCTTGCAATATAAAGCAAGAACGTCATGCCGAGCGCAGCCGAGGCATCTCGCGTGTAATAGCAACTCAATCGTTAAGACGAAAGGAGTACTACCCCACGCGAGATGCCTCGGCTGCGCTCGGCATGACGTTCATGGTTATCAGCAGACGCGGCTTCAGCCCTGGGGCGTTTTCCTACAAGTTGCCGCGCAACGCCTGCTCGCGCTCAATGCTCTCGAACAAAGCCTTGAAGTTGCCTTTGCCGAAACTCTTGGCGCCTTTGCGCTGGATGATTTCGTAGAACACGGTGGGCCGGTCTTCCACGGGCTTGGTGAAAATCTGGAGCAGGTAGCCTTCCTCGTCGCGGTCCACGAGCAGGTTCAGGGCTTTCAGCGACTCCAAGTCCTCGTCGATGGCGCCGATGCGCTCCAGCAGGTCGTCGTAGTAGGCGCCGGGCACGGTCAGGAACTCCACACCACGGCGGCGCAGCTCGGTAACGGTGGCGCGGATGTCGTTGGTGGCGATGGCAATGTGCTGCACGCCAGGCGAGTGGTAGTAGTCGAGGTACTCCTCAATCTGTGATTTTTTCTTGCCTTCGGCGGGCTCGTTGATGGGGAATTTCACGTAGCCGTTGCCGTTGGAAACCACTTTGCTCATCAGGGCCGAATACTCGGTGCTGATGTCCTCGTCGTCGAACGTGAGCAGGAGCTTGAAGCCCATCACGTCCTCGTAGAACTTCACCCACTGGTTCATTTCGCCCCAGCCCACGTTGCCCACGCAGTGGTCGACGTGCAGCAGGCCCACCGGGGCGCCTTGGGGCACGCCGCTGCTCTTGGCTACGAAGCCCGGCATGAAGGGGCCGGTGTAATTGGTGCGCTCCACGAAGGTGTGCACGCTCTCGCCGTAGGTGTAGATGCCGGCCAGGGTCACCGAGCCAAACTCGTCTTCAATGGTGTAGGGCTCGAAAGCCGAGCGGGCGCCGCGCTTGGTGGTTTCCTCGTAGGATTTGCGGGCGTCGTCCACCCACAGGGCCATCACTTTCACGCCGTCGCCGTGCTGGGCCACGTGGCGGGTGATGTCGGAGTCGGGCAGGAGAGAGGTGGTGAGCACCAGCCGGATTTTGCCCTGCTGCAACACGTAGCTGGCACGGTCGCGCAGACCAGTTTCGGGGCCGGCGTAGGCCACCAGCTCGTAGCCGAACGCGGCCTGGTAGTAGTAGGCCGACTGCTTGGCGTTGCCGACGTAAAACTCAACGAAGTCGGTGCCTTTGAGAGGGAGGAAATCCTGGGCGGGCTGGGCCAGTACTTCGGGGGAGGTCATGGTTTGCATGGGAGGGATACGAAAAGGAGGGTGGGATGAACGGGGTAAAAATACGGGTTCCAGTGGTTTCGACCCGAAAATGGCGCCTGCTGCCAAAAGCCCGACTCGCAACCGGTGCGCGTTTGGCAATTCATTCCCATTTTTGTGGCGAATCCTCTGCCATAGCGCCCCATGAATACCGAAGAACTGAACCGCGCCCTCGTGGCCCTGATTGAGAAGAAAGCCGAGCTGCACACCCTCACCTACGACGACGCCCGTTACGACGACGTGGAAGAAGCCCTGCACGACTTGGAGGACGACTTCAACGACGAATACGGCGATTTCCTCGAAACCGCGCTCGACAAAGTACACACCGACCTGAAGTCGGACACCGACGTGCTGCTGCCCACCGCCTACCTGCCCAGCACGCCCGGCTCCACGCCCTCGCCTAAAGAAGGCGTGTGGGTTGACTCGGAGAAGTACCCCGGTAAGGAAGCCCGTATTACGCTGATTCCGAACCCCGTGCGCATCATGCTCACCGTGGGCAAGCAGGTGCAGCAGGAGCTGTGGAAAGCGTAGGCCGCTGCGCTTAGAAGCACCTAGAAGCACCAAATTCAGACCGTCATGCTGAGCGCAGCCGAAGCATCTCGCTCGGGGCAGTAATCCAATCGTAAGAAAAGAGTTACTACCCCACGCGAGATGCTTCGGCTGCGCTCAGCATGACGGTCTTTTTTACTTGTCCCCAACCCATGCTCTACCGCATTGCCGAGCCGGACGACTGGCACCAAACCCAGCAAACCGGCTTTTTTGCCAGTGCTGATTTGGCCGCTGAAGGCTTCATTCACTCCTCCGAGCAGCACCAGATTCTGGAAACGGCCCGCCGGTACTATGCCGGGCGCGCCGACTTGGTGTTGCTGGAGTGGGACGAGGACGCGTTGGCCGGTGCGCGGGTGCGCGTGGAGCGCGAATGGGTGCCTAGCCGGCAGCAGCATTTTGCGCACGTTTTTGGACCGGTCCCGCTGACGGCCGTGCGCCGCAGCTGGCCCTTGGCGGCTACTGAGGACGGAGCGTTTCGTCTGCCGCACGAGCTGGAAGCACCAACGAAATAAAATATAGGCCAGCATGCAACCTTGAGGGGACTTGTTGCATCTTCGGGGCAGAAGCAATTGTATAAATCTGTCGGTTTTATGCTGCCTTTTACCCTTCGCCCGATGCGCTGGCTGGCCTTGGCCGGGTTGGCGTCCGCTTGTGCTCCCACCTACCAATTGGGCCTGAAACCCGCCACGCCCACGGGCCTGTATGCCGAAGGCCGGGAGCAAGCCCAGGCCGTGGCCGACAGCGTGGAAGTGCGCCTGAGCTTTGTGTGCTACGAGCCCACGCGCGTGGTTTTCGAAGCCGAGTACCGCAACCCCACCCGTCGCTCTTTGGTGGTCGACCCCGCGGCCTTTAAATACGAAGCCAACCGCATGCCCGCCCCGGCAGCACCCGGACGGAAGGCCAAGCGCCCCAAACCCCTGCCCGGTGCTGAAGTAACGGCTGCGGTGGCCGCCGCCAGCATGTCGCTGCCCTTGCCGCCGCTGCCGCCCCAGGCCGTGGCGGCCTTCGACCCGGAACCCGAAATCACCACGTTGCGCGAGCGCGCCGAGAAAGCCGCCCGAAAAGCTGCCCGCATCGACTGGCTGGGCTTGGCCCTGGGGGCTGCCAGCCTGGCTACTGACGTGGCCAGCATCGGCAAAAAAGAAACCGAGGCGCAGTACCAGAGACGCGCTGCCATTCACGATGCTGCCGTGACGTACAACGTTCTTTCCACCGCGGTCAAGATTGAGCAAGCGGTGGCATCTGAGGTGATGCACCAGCGCGCCGCCATGCTGGAGGAATACGCCCTGCGCAAAGTGACTTTGGCGCCCGGCGAACAAGTGCGCGGCTACCTCTACTTTCCGCGCTACGACGCGGCCGATGGGTTCGTGCTGAAAGCGCCCGTGGGGAGCGGCGTGGTGCCGCTGGAGTTTGCGCAGGTGCGCAAGCGGCTCTAAAGGCGCGTGTTCTTTCGAAGCGTTACTAATATCAATGAGAGGGCCCGGCCGCGGTGCACAA
>NZ_DASVSI010000077.1:0-78228 GCF_036388155.1 Hymenobacter sp.
TGACGGCCTATCTGCACGACGGCCTAATTTATAGTTGTCAGCTGAACCTAGTTAATTGATTGCTCAGCGGTTGTTCATTGCCCGGAACATTTCGTCCAGCTCGCTGCGCGAAGCCAGGCGAGACTTTTCCGATGTTCCAAACCCTACTTCCTCCTCGCCGGCGGCTAAGCGGGCCATCACGGAATCAGCAAATTCGTCCACGTTCGCTCCGAAGGTGTGCAGGCCGGGGCCGCCCAGGTCGGTGTTCACGGCTGGCGGCACGATTTCGAGCACCGAAATGCCGGTGGGTTTGAGCTGGTGGCGCAGCGAAAGCGTGAACGAATGCAGCGCCGCCTTGGTGGCGCTGTAGATGGGCACAAACGCCGCCGGCGCAAACGACAAGCCCGACGTGACGTTGATAATGGCCGGGGTGGCCTGCTGGCGCAAGTGCGGAATAAGTAGCATGGCCAAGTGAATGGGCGCTTCCACGTTGATAACGATTTCCTGCCGACGCTCTTCCCAGTCGGCGTCTTCGGCGAGCTGGACGCGGTGTTGAATGCCGGCGTTGTTCACCAGCACGTTGAGGCCCGGGTATTCGGCCGTGGCCCACCGCACCAGCTCGGTGCGCGCAGCAGCATCGGCCACGTCGCACTCGCGGGTAATCAGCCCGGGGTGCTGCTGCTGGGCTTCGGCTAGCTTGTCGGCCCGCCGGCCGATGACGATGACCTGGCTACCGGCTTGAAGGAAGCGCACGGCCAGCGCCAGCCCTATGCCGGATGCCCCGCCGGTGAGCAGAACAGTGTTGTTGGAAAGATTCATGACAGGCGAAAAAAGTAGAAAAAATAATGCGAGAAGCGGTTAACAAGGCTTCGGGAGTTCCGTTTGATAGCAAAAGGCGGCTGTGGCTTTCGGCAAAGTCCGACGGTTAGGGATGAGCTTATATTGCGCACTTATTCTTACTCAACACTTCTACCTGAGCCTGCAAGGCCGGCGCACCCATGATTAAGCTAGAACCCTTTACCCCCGCCGACTTTACGCAACTCATCGCCTGGGTGGACGACGAGCGCCTCATGAAAGAATGGAGCGGCTCGATGTTTTCATTCCCCCTCACCGAAAAAAGCCTGGCGTGGTACATCGAAGGCTCGAATGACTTCAACGACCCCAGCGTTTTCATTTACAAAGCCGTTGACTCCAAAACCGGCGTCATCGTGGGCCACATTTCCCTGGGGGGCATCAGCCAGCGCGACCGGGCCGGGCGCGTCACGCGCGTGCTGGTGGGCAACACCACCGAACGGCGCCGCGGCATCTGCCAAGGCATGGTAAAAGCCCTGCTCCGCATCGGATTCGAGGACCTGAAGCTGCACCGCATCAGCCTGGGCGTGTACGACTTCAACCACGCCGCCATCAACTGCTACCTCAAATGCGGCTTCCAGAAGGAAGGCGTGCTGCGCGACGTGGTGCGCCACGACGACGGCTACTGGACCCTCATCGAAATGGGCATTCTGGAAGACGAGTGGCGCGCGTTGCAGCAGCCCGCCAGCGCCCCGCAGGCCGCCCAGGATTAGGGCCGGCGGGCCACCACGGCGTACACCAGCGGCGCTTTGGCGCCCAGCGGGCCAATGTGGTAGCTGCCATCGGGATTGGCCACGGCGTGGGCGAAGCAGTTGTAGGGCGAGTAGTCGTATTCCTGGAACTGCTCGATGCGCAGCCCTTGCCCGAGCAGGCTGCCCAGCACTTCACCCAAGCCGTGGTTCCAGGTGATGGACGGGTTGCTGATGGCGGCGCCGGTGTCGGCGTAGGTGCCAACTTCCGTTTCTTCGATGGGGCCCGCGTTGAAATAGCTGTACTGCACGTGCGTGAAGTCGTTGTCGAACATCCACACCACGGGGTGAAACTCGACCAGCACCAACCGGCCGCCGGGGCGCAGGTAGCGCTGCACCAGCGCCGCCCAGCGGGTGAGGTCGGGCAGCCAGCCCAGCACGCCGTAACTGGTGAAAACCAAGTCGAACTGCGCGTCGGGCAGGTGCGCCGGCAGGTCGTACACGTCGCAACAGATGAACTCGGCCGGCACGCCCAATTCGGCGCTCAGGCGGCGGGCGGCGGCAATGGCTTCGTCCGACAAATCGACGCCGGTGACCTGCGCGCCCAGGCGCGCCAGCGAAAGGCTGTCTTGCCCAAAATGGCACTGCAAATGCAAAACGCGCAGTCCCGCCACGCTGCCCAGCAAGTCCAGTTCCAGGCCGTTCAACGACGACCGACCGGCTTTAAATGCCTCTACGGCATAAAAGTCGGAAGCCAGGTGCGGGCCGGTTCGGGCATTCCAAAGCGCCCGGTTGAGGTCGAGGTAAGACGGTTGAGCTTCCATTGAAAAGCAAAAACGGGTCGCTAAGCGAAAATTCAGCAGCAAAATAGTCAGCTCGCTGTAGACCAGCGTCTACTCACTTTAAACCTGCAGAATCGGGCGTAGCGGCGGCATTCACCTAAGCACGCAGCAACCATCCATTTTTGGCCGTTCCGCCCGGCTCAGCCCGCGGCAGTGACCGGCAGCCGCAGGCCGAAATGCGTGGCCAGCGCCTGCTCGTAGGCGTCGTCATCGGTCAGGGCGTGGGCGGTTATACTGCCGTCGGGCCGCCGGATTTTCAGCTCCCGGTCTACCAGGCTCACCCGACAATCGGGGGCGGCCAGGGTGCAGATGCGCTGCTGCCGAAAGGGGGAATCCGGCGCCTGCGAGTAGTAAAAATTCATCATTCGGTAGTCGCTGGGCTGGGCCTCGTCCAGGGTGAACGTGTACAGGCTCTGCCACTCACCCAGGATGCGCAGTTGCAAGTGGTAGTTGTGCTGCGGGGCCGCTTGCAGGCGGTAGCGGTCGAAGAACTGCTGGTGCTCCGGGCCCACGACCAGCGGGATGGGCTCGATGAGGCCATTGGCCCCGAAGCCCAAATCGACGAGCCAGGGCTGGCCCTCGACCTCCACTAGCAGGATTTGGTGGGCGCGCGGGCGCAGCGGGTGGCCGGCGAGCAAGTTGCGCCCCACCAGGCAGGTCACCGGGAAATCTAACTCGAGCAGCACCAGCCGGAACAGGCCGTTGAGCTCGTAGCAGTAGCCGCCTCGCTCCTCCCCAATCAGCTTGCGCTGCAGGCTGGCCGGGTCGAGGCCAATGGGCCGGTTAAGGTGAATGTCGAGGTTCTCGAACGGGATGCTGAAGGCCTGCGCCCGGTGCAGGCCCACCAGCGTTTCGAGGGAATGCGTGAGCGGGCCCGCGTAGCCAATGCGGGCGGTGTAGGCGGCAAGGTCGACGGCGGGAACGGGCATAGAACAGGAGAAACCGTGGCGAAATCAGCCCAATTACGACAGAAACGACGTGCCCGTCAACTTTTCGCTCAGCTGCCAAAGCTCGCGGGCGTGCTCGGGCGTGTTGAAAGAGTGCTTCACGGGCTCGGCTCTTTTTTTGACGTAGTAGCCGCCGCTGATGCCGGCGACCTCGGGCGCCGAGGCCAGAAAAATGCTGGTTTCGGCGCCTTTCTCCGGCGAAATCATGAACGGGTGGGCCAGCTGCCAGACCTTGGCCACCAGGCCGCCCGCGCTCTGGCCGAAGCCGCTGGCCACCACGCCGGGGTGCACGGCGTTGGTGGTCACGTTGGGGATGCCGTGGGCGCGCAACCGGCGGGCCAGCTCCTGCGTGAACATGATGTTGTAGAGCTTGGTGTTGCTATACACGCGCATGGCGCTGTAGTGGCGCGCGGCTTGCACGTCGGCCAAGTCGGGTTTGGCGAATTCGTGGGCTCTGGAGGCCAGGTTCACCACGCGGGCGGCGGGGCTGGCGCGCAGCTTGTCGAAAAGCAGCGCCGTGAGCAGAAACGGACCGAGGTGGTTGGTGGCCAGGCCCAGCTCGTTGCCATCGACGGAAAGCTGGCGCTGCGACCCAAAAACCAGCCCGGCGTTGTTCACCAGCACATCGAGGCGCGGGTAGCGGGCGTTGAACTCGGCGGCGGCGCGGCGCACCTGCTCCAGACTGGCCAAGTCGGCCAGCAGCACGTCGACGCGGTCGTGCCCAGCCGCGGCTTTTATGTCGCGTTGGGTGGCGGCGGCTTTGTCGGCATTACGGGCCAGAATGACGACGTGGGCGCCCATCTTGGCCAGCTCCGTGGCGGTGACTTCGCCAATGCCGGAGGTAGCGCCGGTGACGAGAACGAGTTGCTGTTGAAGGTCGGGCATGGGGACAAGGGAAGAAAAAGGTGAAGCGTAGGACCGTAGACGTAACTGCTTGCCCAATGCTTGGTTTACTTTGCGGTTCCTCGTTTCCTGCGCCCATGAAAGCCCTTTTGCTCATCGACATCCAAAACGATTTTCTGCCCGGTGGCCGCTTGGCCGTGCCCGAAGGCGACGCCATCCTGCCCATTGTCAACGCCTTACAGCCGCGGTTTGAACTGGTGGTGGCCACCCAGGACTGGCACCCGGCCGGGCACCAAAGTTTTGCCAGCAGCCACGCCGGCCGCCAGCCGTTCGAGCAAATTGATTTGCACGGCTTGCCCCAAGTGCTTTGGCCCGACCACTGCACCCAAACCAGCTCCGGCGCCGACTTGGCCCCGGCGCTCGACGCCGCCCGCATTGAAGTCATTTTCCGCAAGGGCACCAACCCCGAAATCGACAGCTATAGCGCCTTTTTCGACAACGGCCACCGCAAAAGCACCGGCCTGGCCGACTACCTGCGCGGCCGCGGCGTGACGGAAGTGTACCTGGCCGGCCTGGCCGCCGACTACTGCGTGTACTTCAGCGCGAAGGACGCCCTGGCCGAAGGCTTTGCCGCCACGGTGCTCACCGATGCCACCCGCGCCATTTCGGCCGAGGGCTGGGTCCGGGCCCAGGCCGACCTACGGCAGCACGGCGGCAACTTGCAGCACAGCAGTGAGGTATTCGGCGCTTAACTTGCGCCAACGGTTCACCTTAACTTGCGCGCGGCCATGTCCTTCGGCGGATTTGCATCCATGTTGTTTTTTCTCGCCATCGGGGCGCTGCTGGTGTTTTTTGGCCTGCAGTGGCTGCACGTGCCGGTGGGCAGCCTGATTGATTGGCTGGTGGGCGTGGCCGTGGTGTGGTGGCTGGCCGTGGTCACCACCCTGCCTTGGAATGCACATTTTGCCGCCCGCGGCGTGGTGCAGGATGCCCACGAATCCCGCGAAAAGGGCATTGCCGTCAACGAAGAGCACGTGGCGTTTGCGCAGCGCATTGCCGGGCGCTTCCGCACGCTGGCCGTGGGGCTGCATTTGCTCACGGCGGTGGTGCTGGCGGCGTTGGCCTACTACCGCGTGGTGGCGGTGGGTTACCCGGCGGCCATTGCGGCGGTGGCGCTCACTTTTGCCCGGCCCGCGGCCCGCGCCTACGAGCACTTGGCCGCGCGCCTGCGCCTGATGCAGCACCAAGTGCATTACCCCCGCGAAGACGTGGTGGAACTGCGGGCCCGCGTGAGCGAACTGGAAACGCACCTGGAAAGCATTCGCGCTTCGCTCGATGCCACCGAAGCGAATTCGTGGGCGCACGAGTTGGCCCAGCAGCACACGGCCGGGCTGCGCCGCCTCGACCGCCTCGACTCCTTGCTGGAGGAGCTCACCCGCCAAAATGCGCGCGACCACGAGGCCCTGGCCCGGCAAACGGCCCAGGAGATTGCCAAGCTTTCGGAAGACGCCCGCTTCCTCAACCAAGTCCGCGAGTTGATTCGCTTCGTGAAGACGGCGTAGTTTCGGCGCCGCCCTGCCGCGCAATCAACGTGCGGCCTTTGCCGGAACGCACGGGTTAGCTTTGCCGCATGATGCACAAAACCAACCTCCGGCTCGCCGCAACTAGCGTGCTGCTAGGGTTGCTCGGCAGCTGCCAGCCCCCCGCTCCTGCCGCCAGCACGCCGGGCCAGCCCACAGCGATTCAGCCAGCCGCCGCCGGCGCACCCGCCGCCGACGCCCGCGCCGCCGTGGGGCGCTACCTCCAGGGCCAGCCCAACGCTGCCCTGTACGTGCTCGATTCGGCCCGCGTGAACGACAACGAAGCCACCTGGCAAGTGCTGGTGCCCCGCACCGACTGGGCCCAGCGCATGCCCAACGCCGCCCGGTTTGAGGTAAACAAAGCCACTGGCGCCGTGGAAACAGCACCGGTTAAATGAACGAGTTGTCAGTTGCTCGTTGTCAGTTGTTAGCGCGGTCTCGCCGTCAGCGTGCGGTAGCAGTAGCGCGAACTTTGTAGTTCGCGTCCCCGCGCCGTTACAGCCCGTTGGGTGTCGTTCGGTTGTCCGCCGGGGACGCGAACCTCAAAGTTCGCGCTACTGCCCAGCCGCTACACCGACGGCGAAACCGCACAAACAGCTGACAACGAGCAACTAATAACGAACATCAGCGCAGCGCCCTTACAGTCGCTTGCTGAGCAGCAGCCCGGAGTAAGCGTGCCCGTTCACGTTCAGGCCCTGCATGGGCAGCAGCGACACGCCGGTGCGGCCGGCCGTTTTGTGCAGCTGCGGCACCACTACGCCCACGGTGGCGCCCACCACGTAGCCCACAATGTTGTCGGAGAGGAAGTGCTTGCCGGCTTCCATGCGGTAGTAGGCCACGGCGGCCGGAATCACGGCGGCCGCACCCCACACATAGGGCTGGGCCGGCGAGTCGGGGTTGAAATCGTGAAAGACTTTGGCCGCGAAGAAGGTGCCCGTGGCCGAGTGCGCTGTGTGGCCCGCAAAAAACGAGTTGGTGGCTATTTTGCCGCTGCGGCTGTTGCCGCCCTCGGCACCGTACAGGTAGGGCCGGTAGCGCGTCACAGTCCCCACGGTCATCGTGAACAGGGCATCGGTGGCCAGCATGGTTTCCAGGTACAAAGCGGCCACCTGGCCGTAGCGGCCGCGGGCGGCGGGGTTGAGGGCCAGCAGGCCGGGCGCCACCGTCATGGCCGCGCCGTAGCAAAGAATGTCACTGGCGGTTTGGGCGCGCTCGCTGTACTTGCCGGCCACGAACCGGTCGAATTTGGGCACGTCGTTCTTGTTGAGGGCGGCGAGGCCGGCTTCGTCGAGGCCGCTCTTTTGCTGCACCAGGTACAGGCCCGTTACGCTCAGGGCGGTGAGACCGGTGATGATGGCGCCGTCCTTGAGAAGGTCGGTGCGGTACGGCGAGGGTGCCTGCTGGGCCATGGCTGCCGGGGCGGTACCCATAAGCAAGCTGCCGGAAAGAAGAAAAGAGAAAAAAAGCTTCATAATCGAGGGGGTGAAAAGAAGCTCAAACGGAAGATTGCGAAGCGAGTTTTACCTAACGCATTATCCGATGATATTCAGTATTATACGCGCCACCCCAAGTACTCAAAAAAGCACGCTACGGCGAAAAGAGCGACGGCTAGTTTCCTAAAAAGCGCGAGATGTGGTCTTCAATTTCCTGCCGCTGCTGTGGCGTGCCACCGTCCCACATGTCGTTGTGGATGGTGGCCGGCAGCTGCACGATTTTCATGCCCTGGGCCGCTTGTTCGTCCGGGGTGGGCAGCACGCCGGGGTCGGCCACTTGGTCGCTGGAGCGAATGGACAACACTTGCGGGGTGCGCGCGCGGGCCAGTGGCATGCGCCGGTGGTCGAGGGAAATCAGTTTTTCCACCAATTGCGGGTGCTGCTCGGCAAACAGCACCGACATGTCGCCGCCGTTAGAATGGCCGGCCACCAGCAGGTGCAGGCTGTCCAGTTCGGGGTGCGTGCGTAGCAGCTCGCGCCGCACAAACGCCAGGTTCTGCACGCCACGGTTCCAGTTGGGCCGGCGCACCTCGCGGGGGTTGCCGGTTTGGGGCAACGGCTCGTCGGTGGGCAGCTCGTGCTGCACGCTGGCCACTAGGTAGCCGTGCGCGGCCAAAGTGCGGGCCACAAACGAATAGCCGATGTGCTGCCCCCCGTACCCGTGGCTGAACAAGGCCAGCTTGCGCTTCGAGGCCCGGGCCGGCTTGGTGGGCGCGTACAGGGCCACGGGAATGGCGCGGCGGCGGGCCGCATCGAACAAGTCGAGGCGGTGGGTGGGCGGCAGGCGGAACGTGGCCCCGGCGGGGGGCAAGCTGGCCGCGTTTTGTTCGGCCGCACGGTTGGTGGCGCACCCGGCCAGCAGCAGCGCGAGGCAGAGAAAGGGGGTTTTAGTCATTCGAAAGCATACCCGGCCGCCATTTCCGCAAGCTGGGAAAGGGGTGCCGACGGACACGGCGGATAATTGGGTGTGCTATTTACTGCAAAAGTCCCACAGGCCGGCAAAGGCCAGAACTGAAACAAAGCACCACAGTGCCGGCCCCGAAGCGCGGCAGTGGCCCATCCCGTTGCGTCAACCGCTGCGAGAGTTACTGATTTTGTTCCAAAAAATACGTAAAACGCCGCAATGCAGGCACTTTTCAAGTAGCGTACCCGTACGAAAATCTCGTTGCGAATTGTGGATAGGGCCATGCAGGCCGTCCCCGGTCATCGGCGCGATTCCACTTCGTTGGTGGCCCTTTCGAAGAGTCTTTTTGTCGATGCCTTTCGGTTTTGCCCCGTGGTTGTTCTGGAGCCTTTCACTGAAGCTGATTTTCCCCAACTTATTGCCTGGATGGACTCGGAGCGGCTGCTCAAGGTGTGCTGCGGAGCCGCGTTTACCTTTCCCCTCACCCCCGAGCAGCTGCGCCATCACCTGCGCGGCGCCAACGTGCCGGGCCGTTCCGAAACCCTGGCCTACAAGGCCCTGGATGCACAAACGGGCCAACTCATTGGCCACATTGCGCTGGACAACATTGCCTGGGAGAACCGCACGGGGCGCATTGCGCGGGTGCTGGTAGGCAAAGTACCCCACCGCGGCCGCGGCTACGGCCAGGCCATGACCCAGGCTGCGCTAGCCATCGGCTTTGGCCAACTGGGCTTGCAGCGCATTGGCTTGGGCGTGTACGACTTCAACGCCGACGCCCTTCGCTGCTACGAGCGGTGCGGCTTTCGCCACATTGGCACGCTGCGCCACGTGCTGCGCCACGAGGAAGAATACTGGTCGTCGGTGGAAATGAGCTTGCTGGCCTCCGAATGGCGGGCGGCGCAAGGCATTTCCGCTGCGGCCAGGGGCAAACACCCGCAATGGCAACGCCGGCGAGCTGCTAACGCCGCGGAGAGGAACCGCGCTTACTAGCCCTACTAGGCTGTGTGGACAGCAAACTACAAGCCCGTCATGCTGCGCGGCGCGCTGCATGACGGGCTTTTTTAGGAATCCTTATTGTCTACACTCCTGAGGACGGTTTGCGGGGTCCAACGGCAGCAGGCTACCTAAACCACCCAAATAACTACCCTAAAGCTCAGTGCCAAGGCGAATACGAAGCAAAAAACGACTTTAGACATGAGTAACGCTGGAGAGCCCAGGCATGCAAATTTTCCTCAAGGCTACCACTGTCAATCAAAACAGCTACCTCATGGCATCTACCGCAGCGCGTCTTGCCGCATCCAGCCGCTGGTGGTGACCTTTTCCCAGTTGGTGAAGGTGACGTACACGGCCTCGCCCTGGCTTTCTCCGAGGCGCACTTTGTCGCCGCGCACGCAGTGCGCTTTGCGGGGCTGCGCGAGGTCGGACGAGTCGTAGAAATACGACTTGGCTACTTGGACCACGGCCGTTTGAGCCCCGGCGCTGCCGCTTGGTTCGGCGGCGGCCGCAACGGGCCGGGCGGGCTTGGCGGGCGTGGGCGCGGCGGCAGGCACAGCGGCAGGCGCGGCGGCACGGCTGGCCGCTGCTGGCCGCGGGGCCGAGCCGCCGAGCTTGGTCAGGCCATCGAGCTTGAGCCAGCCAGTGCCGGCCGACCCGTTGGGCTGCACAAAGCCCGTTTTCACAAAGCCGTTGGTTTCGCCCTGCCCGTAGAACACGTCGCCCCGGCGCAGGTAGCGGCCGTTGGGCGTCGATTGCTGGGGAACGTCGAAGAAATACGCCGTTTCAACTTTCACCCGATACCGGGCGCTTGGCCCCGGCGGCTGGGCCGGAGGCACAAACGAAGCCCCCGGGGCCGGCTGACGGGCCGGCGGAGTGGGGCGGGCGGTGGGCAGGGTGCGCGGCTGCGCGGCAGGCGCGGCAGCATCCTGCCCGGCGTAGTGCCAGGCCACGTAGGCCAGGCCCAGGCCAAACAGCAGCCCACACCCGACCACCAGGAAAAACGTCTTCAGGATGCTGATTTCACCGGTCCGGCCCGCAACAATTGAGCGCGGAACGGCAGGCTTGACGCCGCTGGCTCGGGGCCAGGTCGAACTCATGTCGGCTTGGTTGAGTGCGCTCATGGTGCAAGGGGCTAGACGGGGTGCGCAAGAGGGATTCTTGGCTACTACGTATTGCAGGCGGCAAAGGCAGCGTTTTGTTCCTTGGTTGCACCGAAATCAACCGGCTGCCGGGGCTTGGCGCGACAGTGCAAGCGGCTTCTATATGGCCTGGACGTGCACGGGCATTGGCCTGCAACCCGCCGCCCTGCGTAGGAGAAGCTTGGATGAGTTGCCGCCCACGGCAGCCTGACTGTGTTATGGACAACCGACCTCGTGAAGGCGCTTCCGGCTGGAAGCGCACCGCCTACAGCGTCATTTTTGAGTCGGATACCCCCGCCGGCCGCGCCTTCGACATCGGGCTGCTGGTGGCCATTGTGCTGAGCGTGGTGGCCGTGATGCTGGAAAGCGTGCGCAGCATTTCGGCGCAGTACGGGCCCTTTCTGCAGGCCGTGGAGTGGGCGTTCACGGCCCTGTTCATCGTCGAGTACGTGCTGCGGCTGCTGGTGGTGCGGCGGCCACTGGCCTACGCCCTAAGCCCGCTGGGCATCGTCGACTTTCTGGCCATTGTGCCCACGCTGGCAACGCTGCTGCTGGCCGGCAGCCGCTACCTCCTCGTCATTCGGACGCTACGGCTGCTGCGGGTGTTTCGCATTTTCAAGCTGGGGCGCTTCGTGGGCGAGGGCGAGTTCATTGTGGATGCCCTCAAGGCCAGCCGATTCAAAATTTTGGTGTTCCTCTCGGCCGTGCTGACGCTGGTGGTGGTGATGGGCACGCTGATGTACGTGGTGGAGGGCGGGCAAAACGGCTTCACCAGCATTCCCAAAAGCATTTACTGGGCCATCGTCACGCTGACCACGGTGGGCTACGGCGACATTTCGCCGGTGTCGGTGCTGGGCCAGAGCCTGGCTTCGGTGCTCATGATTTTGGGCTACGCCATCATTGCCGTGCCCACGGGCATCGTGTCGGCCCAAATGGCCCTGCCCAGCAAGCGCGCGGAGGCCCTGGCCTACAAGCAGGCGATATGCCACGTCTGCCAGGCCGCCGACCACCGGCCCGACGCGGAATTCTGCTGGCGCTGCGGCGAGAAGCTGTAGCCACCGGCCGGCCCCGGGCGCTAACCTTTCGGCCCCGCCGCGGGTACACTTCTCTCACGTGAACGCGGGGCGCTCGATAAGCGCAGCAGTTGGTATGCAAGAGAAATTCACTCATATTCTGTCCCATTTCCCCGAAATCATAGCCACGCTGGGCGTGCTGGTGGCGGGCCTCGTGCTGGGGCTGGTGGTGAAGCTGCTGGTGTTCGGAGCGCTGCGGGCCTACAACCGACGCGAGAATTCGCCCCTGGCGCAATCCGTGGACCGGCACCTGGGGCGAGCCACGGCTTTTTTTCTGCCCGTGTTGGCCGTATCGTTGCTGCTGCCGCTGGTGCAGCTGCCGCCCAAGGGCTTCGAGGTGCTGCGCCGGGTGGTGGAGTTTGCCCTGATTATCACTTTCGCCTGGGGCCTCATCAAGACCTTGGATGTGGTGGAAGACCAGGTGCTGCGCAGCTATCAGCTCGACGGGGCCGACAACCTCCGGGTGCGCAAGCTGTTCACCCAGTTGCAATTCATCAAAAAACTGGTGATGTCGCTCATTGTGCTGGTGGCCGCCGGCCTGGTCCTGATGAGCTTTGAAACGGTGCGGCGGCTGGGCACGGGCCTGCTCACGTCGGCCGGCATTGCCAGCGTGATTGTGGGCTTTGCGGCCCAGCGCTCCATCAGCAACCTGCTGGCGGGATTTCAAATTGCCTTCACCCAGCCCATCCGCCTCGACGACGTGCTGGTGGTGGAAGGCGAATGGGGCCGGGTAGAAGAAATAACGTTCACCTACGTGGTGCTCCGCATCTGGGACGAGCGGCGGTTAGTACTGCCGCTCAACTACTTCATCGAAAAGCCTTTTCAAAACTGGACCCGCAACAGCGCCCAAATCCTGGGCACGGTACACCTGCAAACCGACTACACCGTGCCCGTGGAAGCGGTGCGCACCGAGCTCCAACGCATTGTGGAGAGCAGCCCCTACTGGGACCGGCGCGTGTCCGTGCTGCACGTCACCGATTCGAAGGACCGCACCCTGGAGCTGCGCGCCCTGGTGAGCGCCGCCGACGCCGGCGCCGTGTGGGAGCTGCGCTGCGCCGTGCGCGAGCAGCTGGTGGCCTTCCTGCAGCGCGAATACCCCGACGCCCTGCCCCGCACCCGCGCCGTGGTGGAGGGCACCCCCGCTGCTTTCGGCCCGGCGATGGGCATGGTGGGCCGCAATGGGTAAGGACAACCTTGCAGCGGCTGGTTACCAGCCCGCTGGGTGAAGGCGTGGACCAGTAATCAGGCCGTAAGTTCGCAGGCGCAACCAGGCGCCGCTCGGCAGTTGCGTTTCACCCTTCACGCACGCAGGTTATGGGCAAGCAATTCGCGGAAATCGACGACGCCACTCGGGCTTTCATCGAGCAGCAGAAAGTATTCTTCGTGGGCACGGCGGGGCCGGAAGGCCGGGTCAACGTTTCGCCCAAAGGGCTCGATACGTTTCGCGTGCTCGGGCCCAACCGCGTGGCCTGGCTCAACCTCACGGGCAGCGGCAACGAAACGGCCGCCCACCTGCTGGAGCAGAACCGCATTACCATCATGTTTTGCGCGTTTGAGGGCAAGCCCAACATTCTGCGGCTCTACGGCACCGCGGCGGTGCACCACCCGCGCGACGCCGAATGGAACGCCCTCCTGCCCTTGTTTCCCGACCTGGCCGGAGCCCGGCAGGTTTTCGTGGTTGACGTGGACCTGGTGACCAGCTCCTGCGGCATGGCCGTGCCGTTTATGGCGTATGAGTCGGCGCGCGAAGACCTCACCCAATCCTGGGAAAGGAAAGGCCCCGAAGCCGTGGAAACGTATTGGGCCCAGCGCAACACCCAGAGCCTGGACGGCAAACCCACCGGGATTTAGCCCCGCAGGCTGCGCTAGTGGCAGTTACGCCATTTTCAGCCAGGGCTTGGCGGCTTCCATGAGGTCGTTGCTGGCGAAGGTGAGGCCCACGGTGCCGGTGGGGGTCTGCACCTCGGTTTCGTAGGAAGTGAGCCAAAGCATCTGCCGGACGTGCACCGGGCCAATGGCCGACCACGGAATGAGCATGGGCGCGTGCCCCGTCCCAAACGGGAAGCCCGTGGCCAAACTCAGGCCCTCGGCCGTGGCGCCCGCTTTCACGGCCCCGCGGTACCGCACGCCGCCCACCGTGGCGAGCGACAACCGAAAGGTGGGGCCCGGCGGCAAAGCAGCCACCCGGTAGTGCTTGGCCAGCCGCTGCCAACCAGCCACGGCCAGCCCCTTCACAATCAGGCTAAAGAACCCCACAAAAGCAGCCAGCGCCAACGGCGGAAGTAGGAGAAAGAGGTAGTTGCTCATTTTCCCTGTACGCACAAAGTAGCCTCAGCGGTGCCGCCCCGCTCTTGGCCCGGAAACCCAGCGCTGCCTTGAAAGCCCTGCGGGAATGGCTAACGGGGCACCTGCTGGGCGGGCAAGCCGGAAGTTTACCCAGGGGTTAAGCTTGTGCAGCCAGCGCCGACGGGCCTATGGGCAGGACAGCGCACTTACAGGGCGGCGCTTTCTTTTTGTTGCGTTTGGCTTCGGTGGACGCTTTGCGCCGGGGCAACACTTTTTCCCGCGTTCGCTGCAGCCAGGCCCCTACCCGCGTGCGGGCCGGCTGGCGGGCAGCGCTTTGCGCAGCTCGCGAGCGATAAAGCACCGGCTTGGCGGTTCGTCGCGTGGACGTGGCCGCTGCGAGTGCCGCGGGCGCCACCGGCGCTGTTGCCGGCACGGCTTTAGGCGGCGGGCTGGCCGCTATTTTGTGCAGCTCGCGTTGCCTGAGCCACCCATTGCCCTGGGCGCCGTTCAACTGCACAAACGTGGTGCGCACAAACCCATTGCTGTCGCCATCGGCGTAGAACACATCCCCGCGCTGCAAGAACCGCTTGAGGGGCGCCGAATGCTGCGGGTTGGCAAATAAATAGGCTTTTTCAACCGCCACCCGGTACTGGCTGCCGGTTATGGGCAGCTGGCTGATGGGCACCGCGGCCTCGTGCTCCATGCTGTCGAGGGCCGCCGTAGCCGGTGCGCCCGATGCCTCGGGTACCGGGCTTCCTGAATTGGCCCCAAAATATTGAGACAGCCGCGCTAAGCCCACGCCAAACAGCAGCCCGCAGGCCATCACCAGCAGAAAGGTCTTGGCCAGGGTGCCCACGCGGCGGCCCGCGGCGCCTTTGGCGCCGGAGTTGGGCAGCTTAGCCCCCGTAGCACGGGGCCAAGGCGAGCTCATGTTGGCTGGCTGTTGCGCACTCATCAGTCTTCCGGTTTACCGGCAACTCCTTTCGCCGCTTTACGAAGCTGAGGTAGCGTAGTTTCGGAAACGTGCCGCAAACTCCCCACGCGGTCGAAAAAGGCAAGTTTACTCAACCATTTCTGGCAGTGAGGGTTCGGCGTGCTTGGCCGAAGCAGCCGGAGACTTGCCAGGTCGGTGTGGCCCGCAATGCCCACTGAACCCAATGCCACTCGCTCCTGCGTAGCCAGGTACCCGCGACGCCTTTTTGCAGGCCAACTACGTCTGGGCGGCGCTGGACCAACGCGCCAGCGGTTACTTGAGGTACTTTGCCAGGGCGGCTCTCAGCTCCTCCCCTTTCAGGTTGAGGGCCACTATCTTGCCCGCTGGGTCAATCAGGAAGTTCTGGGGGATGGCACGCACGCCGTATAGTTGCGCAGCTTCGTTATTGAAGCCACGCAGGTCCGACACCTGGGTCCAGGGCAGGTGGTCGTCGGCAATGGCTTTGGCCCACTTGGCGCGGCCCTTCTCATCGTCGAGCGACACGCCGAGCACGTCGAAATTCTTGCCTTTGAACTCGTTGTAGAGTTTTATCACCGCTGGGTTTTCCTTACGGCAGGGCCCGCACCAGCTCGCCCAGAAATCAACCAGCACGTACTTGCCGCGGTAGTCAGCCAGCGACACGGGCTTGCCGTCGGGCGTTTTTTGGGTGAAGGCAGGGGCCTGGGCCCCGAGGGCTACCGCCCTGAGCTTTTCTACCAATTCGCCGTAGCGGCGCCCCACGGGGCTATTCTTCAAGGTTGGGCTGAGGGCGTTGTACAACGGCCCCACCACCGCGTATTGGGGCACTTCCATCATCTGCATGCCCTCCAGCCCGTACAGGCTGACCCAGGAGTTGGGATTCTCCCTGATGAAATTGACGTAAACCTGGCCGTACTCCTTGTTGAGGGCTTCGAACTGCGCCTGCATGCGCGCGGCAAAAACGGGGTCTTTCCGCTGGGCCTCCGTGGCTTTGCGGGCCTCAGCCCCGAAGGCCATTGCTTTGGCTTTCATGGCCAGCATGGCGGCCCCGAGCTTCTGGTTGTCGGCGGTGATGGAGCCCCCCGAGACCTTCGCTCGCGTCTCCAGCAGCGAATCCGCGCTGCTAATGACAACCGGGGTGGGCTCCAGAAAAATCCTGACGCGTTCCTGCGATGCGGAATAAGTGTCCTTCAGCTTGCCGTTCCGTTGGAGCACCACGTCGGCCGGGGCGGGCACGTCGGTACTGCCTTTGAATTCAAACGCTCCGTTTTTCAGCGTGGCCGAATCCGAAGGTTGCATACCGCGCAGCAGGTAGACTTTGGCGGGCGCGTTCAGCTGGCCAATTTTCCCCTTGATGGTGTAGGATACGGGCGTCTGGGCGAGGGCGAGGCCCGGCGCCAGCAGTAAGAGGCCAAGTAGCTGGTTTTTCATGCGCAATGGAGCCGGAGGGCAAAGGAGGATGAAATGCTGGCCGACGACAGGAGTTAGCCAACAGCACGTGTTGATGAGCTGACTGCCACCGCCCATACGACGGCAAGGTCGCACTTAAGCAACGGTCTTTCAGCGCGGTTGGTATGCGGGCTACATGCTTTCTTCGCCAAGCAAGAACTCACCAGGGGTTTCGATAGGCAAAGCCTGCTCTACTCTGCTGAGCACTTCTCTTTTCGCCTGTATCTAGCGCCCATGAAATACCTATTCTTGCTCGGCGGCCTGCTCGGCCTATTCCTGCCGCAATTGGCTTCCGCACAGGCGCCCAGCCCGGCGAAAGCCAGCGCCGCGGCAGCAAAGCCTGCAGTCGGACCGGCCCGCGCCGGCAACCCGGTGTTCCCGGGCTGGTACGCCGACCCCGAGGCCACCATCTTCGGCAAAACGTATTGGATTTACCCCACGTACTCCGCGCCGTTTGACGAGCAGGTGTTCATGGACGCGTTTTCGTCGCCCGACCTCGTGACCTGGACCAAGCACCCGCGCATCGTGGACACGGCCCGCGTGAAGTGGGCCCGGCGCGCCATGTGGGCCCCGTCCATCGTACAGAAGAACAACCGGTATTTCCTGTTTTTTGGGGCCAACGACGTGCACGAGGGTGAAATAGGCGGCATTGGGGTGGCCGTGGCCGACCGGCCAGAAGGCCCTTTCAACGACTACCTCGGGAAGCCGCTCGTTGAGAATATTCACAACGGCGCCCAGCCCATCGACCAGTTCGTTTTTCAGGACAAGGACGGGCAGTACTACCTGATATACGGCGGCTGGTCGCACTGCAACATTGCGCGCCTCAAGCCCGATTTCACCGGCTTCCTTCCCTTCCCCGACGGCACCACCTTCAAAGAAATCACGCCGCAGAACTATGTGGAAGGCCCGTTCATGTTCCGGCGCGGCGGCAAGTACTACTTCATGTGGTCGGAAGGTGGCTGGGGCGGCCCCAACTACTCCGTGGCCTACGCCGTGGCCGATTCTCCGATGGGCCCGTTCCAGCGCGTGGGCAAAATCCTGCAGCAAGACGCCAGCGTGGCCACCGGCGCCGGGCACCACTCCGTCATCCAAGTGCCGGGAAAAGACCAGTGGTACATCGTGTACCACCGCCGCCCGCTGGGCGAAACCGACATACACCACCGCGTCACCTGCATCGACCAACTCGTTTTTGACGCGCAGGGCCGCATTCAGCCGGTGAAAATTACCAAGGAAGGCGTGGCGAAGCAGCGTCTTTAGAGCCAGTGGCCGTCCTGCGGACGCGCTCAGGTTACGCCAGTGGAGCAGTGGAGCTATTGCGACAAGTGTTTCCTGGCCCTGCTCACATTGCTTCGTCTTATGCTTGCGGCTCGGTCACGCTGCACGCTGCCATCATTGCCGGTGCGGGTTCGCTGCTTTTACTGCGTCAGCAACCAGGCCAGCGCCGCGTCGAATTCCTCAAACAGGTAGATGTCGAGCTTGTCGCCGATGCGGTGCTGTAGGTCTTCGATGGATAGGTGGCCGAAAATGTCCGGCGACACTACCTGCCCGATGGAGCGCAGTCCTTCGGCAATGGTGAGCGGCGTCCAGATTTGCTGAATCCACTCGTTGGCCTCGGTGAAGGTGCCCACCAGGTCGCGGTGGTCGTTGAGGAGCCGGGGGCAGGGCTGGCGGCGTATCAGTTCCAGGTAAGTCAGGCCGCCGTCCATCACGCTTCCCAGGGTTTGTCGCCCAAACCAACGGGCGTGAATCCAGTCACCGTCCTGGATGTACTGCAAGGTGAGGTAGGTGCTGCCGTCTCCCCGGCGCAAAGTTGTTGTCATAAATAGCAAAGGCGTTTGGCCCACCCAATGCCTCAGGGGCTGGTGCAGCGCAAATAACGCAGGAACGAAAGGATGGTTTGAATGCCCCGCAACTAGCCAATAGGCGGCGCCGCAGCAGGAGAGTGCATTTGTTCCCCAGGAGTGCGGGAAACAGCGGCAGGTAGTATTTAATCAACAAGCCACAAAAGCAGTCCCTTTGTCAGCCCCGGCCCTATAGCAACCCCGGAATCTTCGCCCCGCGCTCGCGGGCCACGTCCTGGGCCAGCTCGTAGCCGGCGTCGGCGTGGCGGAAGATGCCCATGCCGGGGTCGGTGGTGAGCACGCGCTTAAGGCGTTCGGCTTTTTCGGGGGTGCCGGTGGCTACGATTACCATGCCGGAGTGGGTGGAGTTGCCGATGCCCACGCCGCCGCCGTTGTGCAGGCTCACCCAGTCGGCGCCGCTGGCGCAGTTGGCCAGGGCGTTGAGCAGGGGCCAGTCGGCCACGGCGTCGGAGCCATCCTTCATGCCTTCGGTTTCGCGGTTGGGCGAGGCCACCGAGCCGCAGTCGAGGTGGTCGCGGCCGATGACGATGGGGGCCGACACTTCGCCCCGCGCCACGAGGTCGTTGATGACGAGGCCGAACTTCTCGCGCTCGCCGTAGCCCAGCCAGCACACCCGGGCCGGCAGGCCGATGAATGGCACTTTGGCCTGCGCCTTGGCTATCCAACGAGCCAGCAGCTTATTCTCCGGAAAGGTTTCGAGCAGGGCGCGGTCGATGCGCAGAATATCCTGCGGGTCGCCGCTAAGCGCGACCCAACGGAAAGGGCCTTTGCCTTCGCAAAACAGCGGCCGGATATAGGCCGGCACGAAGCCCGGGTACAGAAACTGGCCGTGCTCGTCGCGCACGGCCAGGCCCCCTTTTTCGGCCTGGCCGCGCAGGTTGTTGCCGTAGTCCACGGCAATGGTGCCGCGCCGCTGCATCTCCAAAATGGCCTCCACGTGCTTCACGATGGACGCCAGGGCCTGGCGTTTGAACTCCTCGGGACTGGACGCGCGCAGGGCCAGCACCTCCCCTATTTCCCCTTCGGGGATGTAATCCATCAGGTCGTGGGCCGAGGTTTGGTCGGTCACGATGTCGGCCTGGAAGCCCCGCTCCAGCAGCTGCGGCAGCACCGTGACGGCATTGCCAGTGAGGCCCACCGACCAGCCTTTGCCGTTGGCTTTGGCCTGCTCGCACAGCTCCAGGGCGTGGGCAAGGTCGCGGGCCTGCTCGTCGAGGTAGCCTTCGCGGACTTTCTGTTTCACCCGCTCGTCAATTGGCTCGATGACGAGGCAAACGCCGTCGTTCATGGTCACGGCCAGGGGCTGGGCACCGCTCATGCCGCCCAGGCCGGCCGTGACAGTGATGGTGCCGCGCAGGCTGCCGCCAAAATGCTGGTCGGCCATGGCGGCAAACGTCTCGTAGGTGCCCTGCAATATGCCCTGGGTGGCAATGTAAATCCAGGAGCCGGCCGTCATTTGGCCGTACATCATCAGGCCCATTCGGTCGAGCTCGTCGAAGTATTCCTGCGTGCTCCAGGCGGGCACCAGGTTGCTGTTGGCGATGAGCACGCGGGGCGCGTGGGGCCAGGTTTTGAGCACGCCCACGGCCTTGCCGCTCTGCACGAGCATGGTTTCGTCGGCCTCCAGCTCCTTCAGCGTTTTCACGATGGTTTGGTACTCCTTCCAGTTGCGGGCAGCGCGGCCGGCCCCGCCGTACACGATTAGCTCGTCATACACCAGGCTCACGGCGGGGTCGAGGTTGTTTTCCAGCATTCGCAGGGCGGCTTCGGCCTCCCAGGTTTTGCAGCGCAGCGTGCTGCCGTGGGCCGCTTTCACGGTTTCCTGGGGCTTGAACTCGTAGAACATCGGGCGCTTGCCGTCGTGTTTTTTTGGCGCTGCGCTGGCCGTGGAGAAGGAATTGGCTTCGAGGTTGAGCTCGGGCGTGGGGGTTTCGGCGGTGGGGTAAGAGGCCATGGCAACGGGGTGGGTTGGGTGGTGCGGCGAATATAGGAAAGTGCCAAGGGACAGTCTGCTTCCGGGCGGCATGCAATAAGCGCCGGTCTGCTTGCCAGCGCAAAGCGCCGCATTGCAACAACGGCTTGGGTAACAATTTATTCACGTGCCCGGGACGCCCCTCAAGGCGGCGCTTGCGTTGGAGACCCAACGTCCAGTAAGCCGACGCCGCCTTCGCCATGAATTCCTCCCTTCTTTCCATCACCTTACTGGCAGTCAGCGGCCTGGTGCTGTTCCTCTACGCCGTCAGCCGATTGGCCCTGGCCCTGCGGCACGTGGCCGGCGAGCGGGCGAAGGGCGTCCTGGACCGTTTCACGAAGACCATTCCCATGGCCATTCTCACGGGCACGGTGGTCACGACGCTGCTCGATTCGTCGTCGGTGGTCATCATTCTGGCCATTGCCCTGGTCAGCGCGGGGGCCTTGCCCTTCCGCAACTCGCTGGGCGTGGTGCTCGGCGCCAACATCGGCACCACCATTTCCAGCCAGCTCTTTGCCTTCGACCTGGGGCAGTACGCCGTGGTGGCCATGCTGCCCGGCTTGCTGCTGCTGTCGCTGAGCAAAAAGCGCAACGGCCGCACAGCGGGGCGGGCCTTGTTTTGCTTCGGGCTGCTGTTTTTCAGCTTGTTTTTGATTGGCGAAGCGGCGGCCCCGCTCAAGGACTACCGGGGCGTGCAGGCCTGGCTGCTGAAGCTCGAAAACCCCATCCGAGGCGCCGGCGCCGGGGCCCTGATTACCCTGGTTATTCAGTCGTCTTCGGCCACGCTCGGCATGGTCATCAAACTAGCGGCCAAGGGCTTGCTCACGCTGCCAGCGGGCGTGGCCGTGATGCTGGGCGCGGAGTTGGGCACCTGCTCCGATACGCTGCTGGCCACCGTTGGCCGCGGCCGCCCCGCAATCAAAACGGGGCTGTTTCACGTGTTCTTCAACGTGGTATCCATCAGCCTGGGCTTGCTGCTCATTGGCCCGTTCACGGCGCTGGTCTTGCGCCTAGCGGGCCAAACCGATGTGGCCCGCCAAATTGCGCACGCCCACGTGCTGTTCAACGTGGCGGGCGTGCTCCTGTTTGCGCCGCTGGTGCCGTTGTGCCAGCGCTTGCTCGATGCCTGGCTGCCCGACGAGCAACGGTCCGCCAACCTCGTACCGGTTCCCGCGGTTTAACACCGTAGCTACTGTCGCACCGCTGCTGCAAGCCCGGCAGCGGGATTTTTCCTCGCCATCCATCATGAGCACCGATTATAAACCCATCGACTGCAACTTCTACGACGAGCTCGAAGCCGCCGCTACCCTACGCCGCCGCGTGGAGCTGCAGTATTTCAACGACCTGCGCGAGCTCTGCCTGGGCTCGGGGGTGATTGACACGCTGTTCATCCGCGACAAGGTAGAGTACATGCGCTTGAAATCGGGCGAGGAAATTCGGCTCGACCACCTCATTCGCCTCGACGACAAGCAGGCGCCGGGCTACCGCGACTACCCCGATTTCAGCTGCGCCTGCTGAAGCTCGTTGGCTTCGCCACGCCCTGGCCAACCCTAATTCTTTGGCCCAGCACGCAGGTTGGCAGCCCAGCTCCTATTGAGCCGATGCCGCGCCCGATGCGGGCGGCGCGTAGAAGTCCTTCAGGGAATTTGTGTAGAGGCAGCTGCCAATGGAGTTGGTTCGCTGAAAGACGGTCGGGTTTTTGGCCCCGGCCGGCACCAGCATCAGGGTGGATTTACCGTCTACCCGGTGGCGCTCTCCGCCGACGTTTTCGCGGTTGTCGAACTTCACGTCGAAGTAGTACAAGTAAGGATAAATCCAGTTGACGTAGTAGGGCTTCGATACTTTGGATAGGCTCGCAATCGCAACTTCGTCGTAGTGCCGGGAAACGGCCTGCTGAAACTCGACGGCATTCAGCGGCACGCCTTTGCGCATGGGCATGGCGTCCCATTGGCCGTCGAGCATGGCCCACTTGCCCAGGTCGTTGAGGTACACCTCCAGCAGCACGTGGCCCGCGCCCGAGGCCCGGGTTTCCACGTCCTTCGTTTTCAAGGCCAACACCCGCGCCTTCAAGCCCACGGCGTTGAGGCAGGCCGTGGCCACAATGCCGTATTCCACGCACCGAAACAGCTTGCCTTCTTTGGCTTCTTCGAGGATGGAGATGGCGTCGTTTTTCCGCGGCTCGTTGTTGCCGTTGTGCTGCCACTGCTGGTGCACCCAATGCAGGACGGTCAGCGCCTTGTCGGTGTCCGTTTTGGCGTTGGCAATCAGGCGTTGCAGCGGATAGTTTGCCAGCAGGCGCTGCAAATACTCGTTGTTGTTGTTTTGCTCGTACCACACCTGCAGCTTGTCGTTCTTCGCTTTTGCATCGAAGGCCAGCACCGCCGGCGCGGGTTTCTGCCCTTTCACCACGGTCAGGGCGTAGTCTGAGCCGTTGAGCAGCACGTAAAAAGACCGCACCTGGTTGGGCCGAACGGTGAAAGCAATGCTGTCGGTGTCGGTGTAAAAAGCAAAAGATTCCGGGCCCGACCAGCAAGCGACCAGCAGGCTGTCGGCGGCGATTTGGGGCGAGATGTTCCAGTTGCCTTTTGTACGGAATTTGCCGATGCGATAGTCGGCTTTTGCCGATGCGGCTTTGATAACGGGCAAGCCGCGGTAAGAAGCTTGGCCCCGAACCGCCAAGGACCAGCAGAAACACACAAGCGCCGCAAGTAAAATTTTCATGGAAGTGAACAGCGGCCGTTGCGGCCGGGAAATAGCTGGAGAAAAGACGCTTTAGGCGGCTGCTGTGGGCAGGGTCAGGGTTAGCTCGGTGAATTGGCCTTCCTCGCTTTCGAGCGTGAAAGTCCCGCCGTGGCCCTTGGTGATGATGTCGTAGCTGAGCGACAGGCCCAGGCCGGTGCCCTGGCCCGTGGGCTTGGTGGTGAAGAAGGGCTGGAATATCTTCTCTTTCAGCGCCGCGGGAATGCCAATGCCGTTGTCGCGAATCTGAATTTTGACCCCGTTGGGCTCGCGCTTCGTGCACACGTTGATTTCGGGCTGGTAGCCGGGCGGCGCGTCGGACAGCTTTTTCTGCACGGCGTAGAACGCGTTGCTGAACACGTTCATCAGCACCCGGCTTACTTCCTGGGGCACCACTTGCACCGGGCCCAGCCGGGGGTCAAGGTCGGTGGAAAGCGTGGCGCTGAAAGAATTGTCTTTGGCCCGGGCGCCGTGGTAGGCCAGCTTGGCGTATTCCTCGGTCAGGGCGTTGAGGTCGGTGGGCTCTTTCTGGCCGGCGTTGGTGCGGGAGTGCTCCAGCATGCCGCGCACGATGGACGAAGCCCGGCTCCCGTGCTGGTTGATTTTGAGCAAGTTTTGTTCCACATCGTCAAGCAGTTCCTGCTCCAGGGCCGGGTCGCGCGGGAGTTGCTGGCGGGCCTCTTTCAACTCGTGCACCAGCTCGGCGCTCACCTCCGAGAAGTTGTTGACGAAGTTGAGCGGGTTCTGAATCTCGTGGGCAATGCCGGCCGTGAGCTCGCCCAACGACGCCATTTTTTCGGCCTGAATCAGCTGGTTTTGCGTGTTTTTCAGCTCGGCCAGGGTTTGCTGCAGCGTTGCTTTCTGCTCGCTGAGCTGTTGGTTGGCCAGCTGCTTGGTGCGGTTGTTCCGGCTGAGCACCACCGCGAACCCGATGAGCACGGCCACGCAGCCCACCAGCCCGGCCACGTACTGCTGCTGGCGCCGGGCGGCTTGCTGGCGCAACAGCTGCTGCTTGGTGAGCCGCTGAATCTGGGCTTCTTTCCTGAGCAGGGTTTGCTTGTACTCCAGCGCCGCCAGCCGGCGCGAGGTGGCCTCGGCGTTGAGGCTGTCCTTGTAGGCGCTGTACTGCAGGAAGTAGCGGTAGGCTTGGGCGTAGTCGCCCTCCTTGGCAAAGGCCTGGCTCAGGGCCTGGCTGCTGTCGCGGCGCTTGCGGCTGGCGCTGAGCTGCTTGGCCACCTGGGGCGGCGCCTGCCCCGGCGCGAGCAAGGTGTCGAGCCACTTTTCCATCACGTTGAGCTTGAGGCGGGCCAGCTCCTGCTGCGCCCGCTGGGCCGCGGCATAGGCGGCTTCCGGCACCACGGGCACCGGCTGGCCGGGTGTGCCGGGCGTGAGCGGCGTCGCCCGGCCCTGGCCCCGGTACTTTTCCACTCCCGGCACCCGAGTACCCGCGACAATGAGGTCGCTGGTTTTGAGGCGTTGCTCCGCTTTGGACAACTTCTCGCCCAAAACCATCGGCAACGCGTTGCCCAAGGCGTCGCCCAGCGCGCGCGACAGCGGCGCAAAGTAGTCGGTCGATGCCGGCACCGCGGTCAGGTAGCGCCGCTGAATGCGGCCCACCTGGCCCATGGCCCAGCCGGCGTCGCGCAGGTCGCGCAGCTGTGGCGCCAGCCGCTCGGCTTCCTGCAGCAGCCGGGTGGCTTCGGCGGGCTCCTGCTGCTGCAAGCGGATGCTGGCCAGCTGGGCCAGCGCCACCACCTGCGCGCCCGTCGAGGCCTGGCGGCGCGCCTGGGCCAGCAGCGAGTCGGCCACCCGCGCCGAGGCAATGGGCTGCATCAGCGCCGCTTTCAGGCCGGGCTCGCTGCGCGGCGGGGCCGGCGGAAGGACGGCGGCGCTGTCTTTGCCCGGCGCTTGGGCCTGGCTGGGCGCTCCGCTCAGGCTCAGCACCAACGCTAGAAAAAGACCACCAAAACGGGACGGCATGTGACGGCTCGGGGATGCGTGCATTGGGCTAAAACGATTCGCTATCTCGTAAAAAACTAAAGATAGTGGTTCTCCTTTCGGGGCTGCTTCGGCCGGGGCCAGGGGGCGCTGCGCGCCAGGGCCGGGGCCGGCGGGCGGGCAAAAAAGGGGCAGAGCCGTTGCCGTCAGCCCTGCCCCACCCGGCTGCGGTGCGCGGTTTAGTTGCGGTCTACCTGCTCGATGGTGACGCCGCCATTGGTCGTCACGGCCTTCACGGGGGCGCCGCCTTTGCCCAGGCTGGTGGCCAGCTCCTTGCGCAGAAAGCCCGACTTGGTTACCGGCATGTTGGCGCGCATGTTGCCCATGTTGGTGCTCGTGAACAGTTCGGCCGAATAGTCTTTGGGCAGGCGCCAGTGCACGCCGCCGTTGGTGGTGGCCACGTCGAGGCCCTTGCCCTCCCACTTGCTGCCGGTGAGGGTGATGTTGAGGCCGCCGTTCACGGTTTCGCCCGTCACTTGGCCGCCCAGGCTTTTGAGGGAAACGCCGCCGTTGGTGGCGTGGAATTTCACGTCAGATTGCAGGTTGTCGAGGCTGATGCCGCCGTTCGTCGTGTTCAGGGCCAGGGCCGTTTGGCGCGGCACAAACACCTCGTAGCTCACGCTGTAGCGCTCGTTGTTGTCGGAAGAGGTGGCGCGCAGCGTATTGTTGGCGGTGCTGATGCTCACGCTTTTCACGCGGGCCTGAGCCTCGGCTTCGCTGTTGGCCCAGCTCGTCACCTTGGCCCGGATGCGCACGTTCGACCCCGACCAGCCGTGCACCGTGATGCCGCCGTTGGCGCCGCCCTCAATGGACAGCGGCTGCCCGCTGGGCGCGGCCATGGTCAGGTCGCGGGTTTCGCAAAAGCGTTGGTTCTCGCCATTGCCCCACGACCAGTTGCCGCCCTCCTGGCAGCTGATGGTGAACTGGGGTTCAGAAGCCGTTTGAGCCGTGGCCGACAGCGCGCCGCAAGCCAGCAAGAGCACAGAAAAAAGAGTTTTCATGGTGAGGTTGGAAATGATGAGTGGTTGAACGAAAGAGCCCGCGCCCGGCAAGTCGATTGGGTGGGTGCTGGGATGGTTACCGGCACTTTGCTGATTCGTTACAAGCGCCTTCACATTTTTATTTCGGGGCCGTTTCAAGCTCGTCATTAGCCGAGATGGTGGCCCGTAGGCTTGGAGCTTACCAGCTCACGCTCCCCTCGACGACGTCATTCCGGGAATGCTTGCGCCCGGCGCGTGCGCCCCCCGGCCGGCCCGATTGATTCTTCACACTCTCCTGCCATTGCCCTCGGGCCGACCTCTTCGCCAAGCCGCTCTGAGCCTCGCATGCGCTTCTTGAAGGACTTCTGACGCAAAAAGCGCCGGCTTTGGCGGGCTTACGGTCGAGTAGTTGTTACCCGCGTCGTCGTTTTGCGTAAGCTTGTGCTCCACCAACTATTTTCTCTCTATGGATACCGTAGCCGCCGGCGTCACCCAGCTGCGCATACAGCGCTTTGTCAACGTGTATTTTGTTGAAACCGGCACCCCCGGCGAGTGGGTGCTCGTGGATACGGGCCTGCCTGGCAGCTCAAAAACCATCATCGCCGCTGCCGACAAGCTGTTCTACCCCGGCTCGCACCCCGAGGCCATCCTCCTCACCCACGGCCACCTCGACCACCTCGGCTCGGCCATCGAGCTGGCCGACCACTGGAGCGTGCCCATCATCGTGCACCCCCTGGAGCTGCCCTACGTCACCGGCCTGGCGCAGTACCCGCCCCGCGACCCCACCGTGGGCGGCTCGCTGGCGTTCATGAGCCGCTTTTTCCCCTCGCAGCTGCCCAACCTGGGCGAGCGGGTGCAGGGACTCAACACGGATGACCCCGTGGTGCCGCACCTCATGAACTGGCGCTGGCTGCACGTGCCGGGCCACGCGCCCGGCCAGCTGGCGTTTTTCCGCGACGCCGACGGCGTGTTGCTTGGCGGCGATGCCTTCGCCACCTGCCACCACGACTCTATACCGGCCGTGCTGCTGGGCAAGCCCAAAATCAGCCGGGCCGGCACGCCCTTCAACTACGACTGGGAAGCCGCTCGCACATCCGTGCAAACGCTGGCTGACTTGGCGCCCAAAGCCATTGGCTGCGGCCACGGCCCGGTCATCACGGGGCCCGAGGCCGCAGCGGGCTTGCGGGAGTTGGCCACCCATTACCCCATTCCCGCCCACGGCCGCTACGTGCACGAGCCCGCCCGCACCGACGCCAGCGGCGTGGAGCACCTGCCCCCCGCACCCAAAGACAAGCTGCCCGTGCAGCTGGCCATCGTGGGGGCGAGCATTCTGGCGGCGGGCGCGGCCTGGTTCCTCACTGGGGGCCGGCGGCGCAGCGGCAAAAAGCCGCTGGTCTATCAGTCGCAAGGCTTTCAGTCGCCCGGCACGAAGCTCCGCAAAAAGTACATCCCCAGGAAGCCGTACCAGTCGCCGCCCATTCCGCCGCTTTACCGGGGCGGAGTGGGCAGCTAACGCTAGCGTACCGGTACCTGCCGCGCCACGCCCGTCAAATAGGCGGCGATGATGGTGGCGGCCAAACGAGCGGTCTGGTTGTCGCGGTCGTAATGGGGGTTTAGCTCCACGACTTCGAACAGCCGGACCTTTTCGTGTTGGCCCGCCAGGAAAGCGGCTTCCACGGCCTGCCGCGGGGTGAAGCCGTCGGCACTGGGCGCCGATACGGCCGGCGCAAAGGCCTCGGCGCACCCGTCGAGGTCGAAGCTCACGAAGGCCGGGCCGTCGTGGGTGGCCCGGCTGAGGGCGCGGGTCAGGTACAGCTCGATGCCGTCTTTTTGCGCGTGCGCCAGCGGCACGATGTGCGCCCCCTGCTGGTGCAGAAAATCGATGTCCTCTTTGGTGTTGAGGTTGGAATGCAGCCCCATTTCGGTGAACCGGGGGCCGGCCAACAACCCTTCGCGCAGCAGCTTGCCAAACGGCGTGCCGCTGCTGATTTCGGGCTTGTCCTTCACGTCGGCGTGGGCGTCGAGGTTGATGCCGCCCACGGCTTGCCCGTTGCTGGCGTCCACCAGGCCCCGCACCGTGGAATACGTGCCGTCGTGCGAGCCGCCCAGCACCACCACCCGCGGGTACTGCCCCAGGAGCCGGCCCAGCTGCTCGCGAATGTGGGCGTGGTTCTGCGCGTGGTCCGGGCTGCGCAAGTCGAGGTTGCCGGCGTCGGCAATGCGCAGGTGGTTCAGGCTGACGTTGTGCTCCAGGTTGTAGGTTTTGTGGTAACGGCGCAGCTCCCGGCGCAGGGCGTCGGGGGCGCCGACGGCGCCGGCCCGGCCGCCTTCCAGGACCGTCCCAAAATCGAGGGGCAGGCCCACGAGGCACACGTCGGCCTCGGGCAGCTCCGCAGCGGGGCGAATGAGTTCGCGGAGAAAAGTGGGCATGGCGGAAAGAAGTTAAAAGGTAAAGGTGAAACGGGTTCCGGCGTTGGGGCAACGGTGCCGGTCCGACGCCCTAGGCGTCCGACCGGTTGTCGGCAGGGCTTTCGGGAGGATGGTGCGACCAACAACCGGTCCGACGCCTAGGGCGTCGGACCGGCACGGGCATTGTTTCTTAATTGCTCTATAAAGTTGAAGAGGTAAACCGGAAATCGTTTTACCTCTTCACTTTTAACCCCTAATAGTAGAGGCGCCAGGGGCCGATGACCTCCTCCCGCGTGAGGCCGGCGCGCAGCCACTCCCGCTCGGGTATCAGCTTGCCTTTCACCACCAGCACGGGCGAGCGGGCCCAGCGCTGCACCAGGGGAATGCGCGGGGCCTTGGGGTCTTGCAAATCGATGAGCTGACGCCGCCACGCCTGGTCGGGCTCGAACTGGGTTTCCCGCCTCAGGGTCAGGTTGCCGTCGAAAAGCGACACGGGGATTTGCTTTAGCTCAAATGCCAACGACGGCAGCAGCCGATTGTACACCACCACTTGGCGGTGGGCAAAATCCGGACTCAGGAGGCGCGCCGCCACAGGCCGCGTCCCGTTAAAAAGCAGTTCGTTTTCGCGCAGCACCGCTTTTGCCGCCAGCAGCACGCACACCGTGCCCACCACGGGCACCAGCAGCAGGCGCGCGGCCACGCCACCCGGCCGCCACAACCGGTGCTGCCCCAGCAGCCCGCCCACGCCCACTGCGGCCCACACGCCCACCCAGGGACTCAGCACCACCGGCAATTTCCAGGCCGCGCCCACCGCCCACGCCGCGCCAAACACCAGCAACAGCCCCCCGAAAAACCACGCCAGCCCCAGGTACCAGCGGCGTAGCACTCCCTCGGCACTCCGCCCCAGGTAATAAACCACCGCCAGGGCCACCCCGGGGAAAATGGGCAGCACGTACAGCAGCAGCTTGGAGCTCGAAAGGGAGAAAAAAACCAGCGGCGCGGCTATCCAAAACAGCAGCACGTTGCGCCACTGCCGCGGCACTTCGGCCCAGGGCGAGCGCCACGCCCGCGCCAGCAAGGCCGCCGACCACGGCAAGCTCGCGGCCGGCGCCAGCACCAGGTAAAACCACCAGGGCTTGCTGCGCCCAAAAGTTTCGGGATTGACGAACCGCTCCACGGTGTGCTCCAACAAAAAGTAGCGGACGAAGGCCGGGTTTTCGAAGGCCAGGTAGACGTACCAACTCAAGCCCACCACGAGGAATAGCCCCGCGCTCAGCACGTGGTGCCCCGTGAGCGGGCGCCGAACCCGCGGCTGCCGAAAGTTCAAGCCGACGGTCACCATCAGCGGCAACACCACCCCCACCGGCCCTTTTGTGAGCGAGGCCAGCCCCAGCGCCAGGGCCGCGGCATACAGCCACCGAGCGCGGCCGCCGGCAGCGTAGCGCAACACGGCGTAGGCCGCGGCCAGCTCCAGGGTGAGCAGGTAGGCGTCGGTGGTCAGGTTGAGGGCCGAGATGAGCACCACGGGCAGGGTGCTGTAGACCACGGCGGCGGCCAGCGCGCGGGCGCGGTCGCCGGCAAATAGCTGCCGGCCCAGGCCGTACACCAGGGCCACTTGGGCCAGCACGGCCAGCACCGGCAGCAGCCGCGCGCCCAGTGCCGTGGGGCCCGCCAGTACCAGCCCCGCGGCCGTAAGCCAGTACGTGAGCGGCGGCTTGTGGAAGTGCTGAATGCCCAACAGGCGCGGGTGCAGCCAGTCCCGGCTCGCCAGCATTTCGCGCCCAATCTCGGCGTAACGGGCCTCGCTGCTTTCCAGCACGCCCCAGCCGTTGAGGTTGGCCCCCAGCCCCACGGCCAGGGCCAGCAGCAGCAGCCACAGCCAGTAGCGAGCGGGCTGAGGGGCGACGGGGCTCAGGGTGGGCGCTTGGGCGGTTTGGGTGACTTGGGGCATCTGGCAGGTGAATTTTTGCCGCCTTCAGGGGCTCAGACTTCAGCGAGGAACGTGCCGCCCAGGGCCGCGGCGCAAGGCTCGGAAACAACCTTCCCCGGACAGTCCCGTTGGGTTGCAGAGCTAGGGAGTGGCTTGTGGCCCAGTGCTGCGCTCGCTACAGTAAGACGTATTGAGTGCAAGAGTATTTTCCAGCCGGGCTCAACAACTTTAACTACTCTGAGGTGAAAATGGCCGGCCATTTCCTGCTCTCGCCGGGAGCTCACCTGCCCGGCAGGCAACGCTACGGCCGGGCGGCCAATTGATTTCCAAGGCCGAACAATCGAGCGAATTAGTTTTTACTTCGCACACAAATTCCGGCACTCTCGCCGCTACCCCACGCGTAACTTATGACCATGCAGCACCCACGCACCCACTGGAGAAGGCTGCTGATTCTGCTCGCCGTGTGTGCGGCCACCTGCTTTTTGAACCTGGGCCGGGCCCCGGTCACGCTCATGGAAGCCCGCAACTTTGTGGCCGCGCGCGAAATGACCGCCGGCGGCTCCTGGCTGATTCCGACCATGAACGGAGCCCTGCGACTAGCCAAACCGCCCCTGCCCACCTGGGCCGTGACCACCGTACAGCGGCTAACGGGCCCCACCGAGAACCTGGCCTTGCTGCGCCTGCCGGCCGCGCTCATGACTGCGCTGTTGGTGTTCTTTTTCTGGGGATTGGTACATGAACTGACGCGCCAGCAGCCCGGCGAAACCGAGGCCCCCGGCCGCACCGCCTGGCTGGCCGCCCTGATGCTGGCCAGCAGCCTTCTGCTCATCACGGTGGGGCGCGAAGGGCAATGGGACATCTTCGCCAATAGCTTCATGGTGGGCGCGCTGTGGGCCTTGCTGCGGGCCTGGCAGCGGCCGCGCGGGGCCTTACGATGGTTTGTGCTGGGCGGGGTGCTGCTGGGCGGCTCGTTTCTGAGCAAAGGGCCGGTGGTGCTGTATGCCATGCTGGTGCCGTTTGCCGTGGCTTTTTTTTCGCCCTTATACCCGCATCGGGGCTTGGTGCGGCCTCGCCTGCCCGGCCTGCTGCTGGCCGTGGGCGTCGGCCTAGCCATCGGGCTGGCGTGGCCTGCGTACCTGGCCTTGCAGCATGAGGTAGGGCCGGCAGCCCTCGCCGTGGCCCGCACCGAAGTGGGCGCCTGGGCCGAGCGCCACGCCCAGCCCTTCTGGTACTACTGGAATTTCCCGGTGTTTGTGGGGGTGTGGGCGCCCGTGGCCTGGGCGGCGCTGGCCGTGCCCTACGCCCGGCCGCGGGCCGGCCGGTACGTGCCCTACCTGCTGGGGCTGGGCTGGCTGCTGCTGGCCCTGGTGCTCATCAGCGCAGTGCCCGAGAAAAAGGAGCGCTACATGCTGCCGCTGTTGCCGCCGCTGGTACTGGTGGCCGCCGGCCTGCTGCGCCACTGGGTAACCGAGCTGCGGCAAGCGGCGCCAGCCCGGCTGGCGCTGGGGTTAATGCGCGGGTGGGCCGGGCTGCTGGCCCTGGTATGCGTGGCGCTGCCGGTGGTCCTGGTGCTGTCGAAAACGGTGGGCGTGAGCCTCAGCATCTGGACTTTTGGCTTAGCTGCAGCGGGGGGACTGCTCGCAGCCGCCTGTCTGGTTGGGCTGGCCATCCGGCAGCGGCGGGGCGCGGCCCTGGTGGGCGGGGCGGTGGCCGCCATGGTGCTGGTAGTGCTGGTGCTGCCGGCTTATTTCGACTGGAAAGCCGCCCGCAGCGAACCCGGCCTGCGCACCGCCGCCGACTTGCGCCTCAACGCCACCCTGGCGCAGCTGCCCTGGTACACCCTGGAAGCCCCCAACATGGTGCACGTGTGGGAAGCCGGCCGGGCCATACCTGCCTGGCCCCGCGACGCCGACTCCCTCCTGGTGCGGCCCACCATGCCCGTGGCCGTTGTGACGGGCCAAGACGTGGCCGCGGCCCTGCCCGCCGCGTGGCGGGCCCAGGCGCAACTACAAGTAGTCGACAGCTTTAACCTGGGCACCAAGCGCAAGGACGGCTATTGGCGCGTGACGGTGGTGCGGGTGCTGCCGTAGTCGGGGGCCGGGCTGGCTACCGCTGCCAGGGGTTTGGGCCGGGCCTCTTCGCGGCGCAGCAGCACAATGTTGCGGGCGTACACCACCACGCCGAACACGTTGCCAAGTATCAGCACCACGTCGACGGGCGTGCGCAGGGTGGCATACGTCAGTATCAGCACCGACCCAATCAAGCTCACCACCCAAAAGCCCAGCGGCAGCACCGACTCGCCTTTGCGCTCGGAATACAGCCATTGGTACACGAAGCGCAGCAGGAAAATGGTCTGGCCCACGGCCCCCAGCACCAGCACCCCGCGCGGAATGCGGCCTTCGAGCATGGTGTTCAGGCTGAAAAACGGGGTGCCCACCACGAACCAGGCCAGCGTGGCCAGCGGAAACACATAAGCCGCCACCCGAAACACCTGCGGCAGCTTGCGCCAGTCGCCCAGCAGCTGCAGGTTGCGGATGTAGATGACGTAGCTGATGACTTGGGCGCCCAGAATGACGGGGTCGTGCCGAAGCATGCCGTAGAGTATCATCAAAAACGACGACACCAGGCTAATTTGCCAGAACAGCGACGGCACCAGCACGCGCTTGGCCCGTTCGCTCTGCACCCATTGCAGCACAATGCGGCTCGAAAAAAGCACCTGCGACACCAAGCCGATGACCAGGGCAACGGTTTCGGTCTTAAGCATGGGAAGCGGCGCGCTGCTGTTCCCCAATGGCGTAGTTGCGCCAGCGGCTGCGAATCCAGCGGAAGCCGAAAGTGTCGACCAGCGGCTTCCAGGCCCGGTTCCAGAGGTTGTACTTGGCTGTGCCCGCAAAGCGGGGGAAGTGCCGCACCGGAATCTGCTTCACTTTGCCGCCTTGTAGCTGCACCAGCGCGCCCAAAAACCGGTGCAGCCCGTGGAACAGCGGCAGGCGGTGGGCGTAGTCCATCTTGATGATTTTCAGCGGGCAGCCCGTGTCCTCAATGCCGTCGTTGATGAGCGTGCGGCGCACCGTGTTGGCAATTTTGGAAGAGAGTTTCTTGACCACCGTGTCCTGGCGGCGGGCCCGGATGCCGTTCACCATGTCGTACTCCGGGAAAAACTCAAAAAAATTGAGAAAATCTTCCGGCGTGGTTTGAATATCGGAGTCGATGTAGCCCACCAACGTCGTGCGGACGTGGTCGATGCCGGCCTTGATGGCCGTGCTCAGGCCGTGGTTCGAGCTGAGGGAAATGAACTCGTAGGGCGTGCCGGGCCGGCAAATGGTGCGCAGCAACGCCAGCGACCCGTCGGTGCTGCCGTCGTTCACAAACAGGACCGTGGTCGGCAAAGGGGTTTGAGCCAGAAACTTATCCATCTCCACCACGAACTGGGAGAGGCTTTCTTCTTCGTTGTACACCGGCACCAGCACGGTCAGGGATTGGGTGGCCAGGTAAGCGGCTGAGGAACCGGGAAGCGAGTCGGGCACGTGGAGGGGTAAGGACAATGAAGCGTAAAGTTCAGGCGTTATCACGTGAATACGTTCAAGTGAGGCCGATGATTAAAACTGGGCTCTAAAATAGATGAGCGCCTCGTACAACGTAATTAGCGGCTAACCTGAACGACAAACCGGCACGTATGCCTGTTATTAGGTGCCGAATTCCCGGCACCGCGGCCCGCGTTGGGTCAGGGTGGTTGCGACTTTCCGACCCTTATGTCCTCTACAATTTTAGTTACCGGGTGCGCCGGCTTCATTGGCTCCCACCTCTGCGAACGGCTTCTGCACGACGGCTACCGCGTCATTGGCATCGACAATTTCGACGACTTCTATCCGCGCGCCACCAAGGAAGCCAACCTGGAAATCTTTGCCAAGCACCCCCGCTTCTCCTTTATTGAAGTCGACCTGCGCAACGGCGCCCGCGCCCTGGCCGAACACGTCACCGAACCCGTGGACCTGGTGGCTCACCTCGCCGCCAAAGCCGGCGTGGGGCCGTCGGTGAAAGACCCCGCCGGATACATGGAAACCAACGTACTGGGCACCACCCATTTGCTGGAGTGGATGCGGCAGCAGGAGGTGCACAACCTGTTTTTTGCTTCCTCGTCGTCGGTGTATGGCAACACGCCCGAGCTGCCGTTTGAAGAAGAAGCATCGATGCTTAAAGCAGCCGTTTCACCCTATGCGGCCTCCAAGCTGGCCGGTGAGGAGCTTATCTACACCTACCACCACCTCTACCAGCTAAAAGCCCTCTGCGCGCGGTTTTTCACGGTGTACGGCCCGCGCCAGCGGCCCGACTTGGCCATCCACAAGTTTGCCCGCTTGCTGCGGGCCGGGCAGCCCATCCCCGTGTTCGGCGACGGTCACACCGCCCGCGACTACACCTTCGTGGACGACACCGTGGAGGGCATCGCCCGGGGCATTGCCTACCTCCTCGCCCAGGAAGCCCCCGTCTACGAGCTCGTCAACTTGGGCAACCACCATCCCGTTTCGCTGCTCGAGCTCATCGAGGCTGTGGGCAAAGCCGTGGGCGTGGAGCCGCAGCTGAGTTTCCAGGTGCCCCAAGCCGGCGACGTCGAAATCACTTACGCCGACATCACCAAGGCCCAACACATGTTGGGCTACGCCCCCCAAACCAAGCTGGCCGAGGGCCTGCGCCAGTTTGTGCAGTGGCTCGACGGGGCTCCCGTCCAAGCGCACCACGCCTAGCTTTCAAGGCAGATAGGGAACTCGGGCACAGACAGAAAATGGCGGTGGGGTGCGTCGATTAATTTTCGGCGCGATTTTTACACTCTATTCTGGGGCTCGTGCCCTTGCGTACCCCGCTGCGCGGTGCTGTGGCATTGCCCTTTGGCTCCTAGTTTTCTGTTCACCTCTCTAATTATGTCCTTTTCCATCTCTGGGCGGGTGCTGCCCGTGGTCGGCAGCCTGCTACTGGCCCACGGGGCCTGGGCTCAAGCCAAGAATCCGCTTCCCTCCTTCTATACTACCTACCAATACACGGCCTACACCGTGTACGACAACACCACATCCGAGCCTCCCACGGAGGTGCGCGGCGTGGGAGGCACGCTTACCCTGAAGCCCTCGGGCGCTTACGAAAAGCGCTTTAGCATCCTGCTGCCCAGCGGCCCGAAATACTTCCGGCAAGACGGCACCTTCACCCTCAACGGCGACAGCATCCGCTTTGCTTTCACCGACTTGAAGGGCGCCGACGTGCAGCGGGGCACCTTTCAGTACAGCCCCGCCACCCAGCGCCTGACGCTCACCATCCTGGGGTACCCCGTGGGCAACAAGGGTGTGTACGAGCTGGTGGCGGCCGATGCCGCCACCCAGCCCACCTCCGTGCCGGCCAAGACAAAAACCAAAGCCAAACCGGCCAAAAAACCCCGTCCCTAGCGCAATAGTCTGCCGCATTTGGCGCCCCCCGCCCCTTCTGGCTAACTTGCGGCCCGTTTCGACGAAACGGTTTTAGACCATAGCCGCAACGTATTGGCGCTGCGCTACTTCACACAGTACTTTACTTACACAATAGCGTATGGGACGCGCATTTGAATTTCGCAAGGGCCGCAAAATGAAGCGGTGGGATAAAATGTCGAAAGACTTTACCCGCATCGGCAAGGAAATCGTGATGGCCGTGAAGGAAAACGGCCCCAACCCCGACACCAACGCCCGCCTGCGCGCCGCCATGCAGAATGCCAAGGGCGTGAACATGCCCAAAGACCGGGTGGAAGCTGCCATCAAGCGCGCCAGCAGCAAGGAAGAAAAGGATTACCAGGAAGTGGTGTACGAAGGCTACCTGCCCCACGGCGTGGCCGTGGTCATCGAAACCGCCACCGACAACCCCACTCGCACCGTTTCCAACGTGCGCCTCATCTTCAACCGCAACGAAGGCACGCTGGGCACCGCCGGTTCGTCGGACTACACCTTCACCCGCAAAGGCGTGTTTAAGCTGGCCGCCGAAGGCCTCGACCGCGACGAGCTGGAGCTGGAGCTCATCGATTTCGGCGCCGAAGACGTGTACGAGACCACCGAGGAGGACGAGCACGGCGCCGAACACAAGTACATTGTGGTCGAAACCGCCTTCACCGACTTCGGCCAGATGCAGAAAGCCCTCGAAGCGCAGGGCCGCCACGTGGTAAGCGTCAACCTGCAGCGCGTGCCCAACACCACCGTCGCCCTCAACGACGAGCAGCTCGACGAAATCATGACCATCATCGAGAAGTTTGAGGACGACGAGGACGTGCAGGCCGTGTACCACACGGTGGGCTAAGCTGCAGCGGCATCGCCTCTTTCAGGAGTCCGGGTAGAAGCCAGCGTCGCTTTTGCCCGGACTTTTCCTTTTTCGCCCCGTTTCTCTTGGCTTTGCCTCCTCCCGCCCGCGCCAATTCTTATTTCCCGGCCCTGACTGGGCTACGGGCCGTGGCGGCGTGGCTGGTGTTTTTTCACCATTACCCTTTCAGCACCCAGCCCGCGGCTGGACTCGGGCTGGCGTGGCGCACCTTTGTGCGCGAGCAACACGGCTTGCCTTTGCTGCTGCTGCTCAGCGGTTTTCTCATTGCCCTGCGCTACGACACGGGCACCCCGGCCCTGAGCCCGCGCGGCGGCTGGCGCCGCTACCTGCAAAACCGCTTTGCCCGCATCTACCCGCTCTACGCCCTGCTTACCCTGGCGGCCTTCGCGGTGCTCTGGCACTGGCGTTCCCCCACCGCCACGCCCGGCCTGCTGCTGCTGCACCTGAGCCTGCTGCGCGGCTTTTTTGACGAATACAAGTTTACCGGCATCGGCCCGGCGTGGTCGCTCACGCTGCTGGAATGCTTTTATCTGGCCGCACCGGTGCTGCTGGCCTGGCGGGCCCGGGGTTTGTCCCTGTGGGCGCAGCCGCTGTTGCTGGTGGCAGTGGGCAGCGGCTTGGTGGCCGTATTGGCGCCGCTGCAGCTGCACGGACTGTTCGGCTCCTACGGCTTTATGCTGCACTACACTTTCCTGGGCCACTGCTTGGAGTTTTTCGTGGGCGTGTGGCTGGCGGACCGGCTGCGGGCCGGGCGCCTGCAAAATCGCCCGGGTGGGTGGCGCACCGCTGGCGGGGTGCTGGGGTGGGTAGCCGTCACCGCCGCGCTGGCACTAACGCAGTCCCAAATAGCCACGGACACACATTACGGGCCCTACTTGTTCCTGACCTTGGTCCTGCTGCCGCTGGCCGGCGGCCTGCTGTTTGCCGGCTTGCTCAGCGAGCAAACCTGGTTGCGCAAGGTGCTCAGCGGCCCGCTGTTTCAGCACCTGGGCCGCAGTTCCTACGCCTTTTACTTGGTGCATGCTTACCCGCTCTCTTTCTGGGTGTACGAGTGGCTGCCGGACTCCTGGCTTCTGCGGCTGCTGGTGGTGCAGGTGCTGGCTTATGGGCTGTATCGGGTGGTGGAAGCGCCGCTGGGAAATTGGCTGCGCGCCGAGCGAATGGCACCCAGCACAGTCCACTAATCATTTACGCCACGCGGTCCGGCCCCTAGTAATCAGGTACCCCCAAGACAAAAAAGCCACTGCTGATACTCTCAGCAGTGGCTTCTCAATTGCATCGACTGTCTAATTAGTCCACGTTGTCGTGCAAGAAGCGGTTATCTCCCAACAACTCATTGTCATCAGACAAATTGAATCGGGAGATGTGCTGTGCTGAGCTTGGCTCAACGTTTTCCAGCTTCACCTGACGGCGCAGGTAGGCCGGCGTATCGTACTGGGCAACTGCTTCGGGCGGCAGGCCATTGCTGAGTTCCTGCAGGCGACGACGACGCTCCAAGGCGTGGGCGTCCATCGCGGGCCGGGGCCGAGTGGCCTCCGGCGTATGCGCGGGCAAACTGGTACTCAACACCGGCTCACCGGGAGCGGTGGTCGGAATGCCTGCCAAGGGAGGAGCGGTGTGCGCCGAAGGCCCATTCAAATCAAACGTCACACGGGCCGGTTCGGGAGCCGCGCTGAAGCTCGGCACGAAGGGGGCAGCGGTGGCCCCAGCAGCAGGTGCTGCGGGAGTTGGCTCGCTCCGCTCAGCTTCGGCCACCGGGGCTGGCGCTGGCGCCGCGGCAGGCTCCGAACCACCCATGGAGGGCGTATTGATGGAGTGGGCGTCGCGGGCAAAACCCGTGGCAATCACCGTTACGCGGATGCTCTGGCCCAACGACTCGTCAATGCCGTGGCCGAAAATCATCTCGGCGTCTTGGCCAGCTTTCTCCTGGATGTATTCCGTGATTTCCGTCAACTCGTCCATTTCCAACTCGTGCTCAGCGCCCGACATGATGGAAAGCAGAATGCGCTGCGCGCCGTGAATGTCGGTGTTGTTGAGCAGCGGCGAGTTCAGGGCTTCCTCGGCAGCGCGGCGGGCGCGGTTTTCGCCTTCGGTCACGCTGCTGCCCATTACGGCCGCCCCGCTGTCCTTCATCACCGTTTTCACGTCTTCAAAGTCCACGTTCACGTCAGCCGTCACCGTGATGATTTCGGCAATGGACTTGGCGGCCGTGGTCAGCACCGTATCAGCTTTCGCGAAAGCGGCACCCATGGTCAGGTTGCCATAAATCTGAGGCAGCTTGTCGTTGAGAATCACCAGCACGGTGTCGCAGTGCTCGCTCAGCGCCTTGATGCCTTCTTCGGCCTGCTGGCGCTTTTTCTTGCCCTCGAACATGAACGGCGCCGTCACGATACCCACCGTGAGGATGCCCAGCTCCTGTGCTACTTGCGCAATGACGGGGGCCGCACCGGTGCCCGTACCCCCGCCCATACCGGCGGTGATAAACAGCATCTTGGTACCTTGGTTAAGCAGGTCGCGGATTTGCTCCTTGCTCTCGATGGCTGCCTGACGGCCGCGTTCCGGCTTCGCGCCAGCACCGAGGCCCTCGGTCAGGTCGACGCCAATCTGGAGCTTGTTGGGCACCGTAGAGCTCTGCAAGGCCTGATGGTCGGTGTTGCAAATGATGAACTCCACGTCCTTGATGCCCTGCTTGTGCATGTGCTTCACGGCATTGGAGCCACCGCCGCCAACCCCAATCACCTTGATGATGGACTTGCTTTGGGCTGGAATGTCGAATTTGTAATTCATGAGGCGATACGTTGATGGCTAATAGTTGATTGCTGCATATCGAATAGTAAGTCACTAACTCACCGTTCTCTTTAGCAGCAATCAACCGTCAACTGTATGTATTAATTAATAAGATTTATCGTCGTAATCGTCAATCAGCAGCCCTTTGGTTCGGGTGATGATGTCTTTGAAGAAACGGCTAGCCGCGCCGGGTTCCTTTGGCTTGGCCGGTTGTGGTGCGGGGGCAACGGGCGCCGGAGCGGGGGCCACGGCGCGCGTCTCGACCGGAGCCGGAGCGGCGGGTGCCGGCTGCGGAGCGGCGTAGTAAGCCGGTGCGGCGGGCAGTTCTTCCTGCTCGTAGGGTGCACGCGACAGGTTGCGCTCGTCCAACGAGTGGTAGCCCGACAGCACCAAACCCACGGTAGTGGCATACATCGGCGACTTTACGGCTTCGATGCGGCTCTTGCCGAGGTGCTGGTTGGGGTAACCAATGCGGGTATCTAAACCGGTGATGTACTCGGTGAGCTGCTCCAAATTCTGAAGCTGCGAGCCGCCACCAGTGAGCACGATGCCGGCCGACAGCTTGTCGTGCAGGCCCATGCGGTAGATTTCGGCGTACACCAGCTCCATGATTTCCGACATGCGGGCCTCAATGATGTACGCCAGGTTTTTTAGCGACACCTCCTTGGGCGGACGGTTGGGCAGGCCGGGGATGCTCACGATTTCGTAGTCGGAAGCTTCCTGGGCAATGGCCTTACCGAACTTCACTTTCAACTGCTCGGCTTGGCCGGGGGCAACGTTGCAGCCGGCTTTGATGTCTTGCGTGATGATGTTGCCGCCGAAAGGCAGCACCGCCGCGTGGCGGATGATGCCGTCCTTGAACACGGCCAAGTCCGTGGTGCCACCGCCAATGTCAATCAGGGCCACGCCGGCCTCCTTCTCCTCTTCGGAGAGGATGGACATGGAACTGGCCAGCGGCTCCAAAATCAGGTCGGCAATTTCCAGCCCGGCTTTGGTTACGCACTTGTTGATGTTGTTGATGGCCGTGCTCTGGGCCGTGATGATGTGGAAGTTGCCTTCCAGGCGCACGCCTTCGTAGCCCACGGGGTCGGCGATGCCTTCCTCGTAGTCCACTTTGTAGTCCTGCGGCATCACGTGGATGATTTGCGAGCCGGGCTGGGTCACGAGGCGGTACATGTCCTGCGTGAGGCGGGCCACGTCGTCCGGGCCGATGGTATCGTGCGAATTGCGGGTGATGCTGCCGTTGTGCTGCAGGCTCTTGATGTGCTGCCCGGCAATGCCCACGTTTACCACCCCAATGCTAATTCCGGACTGTTCTTCGGCCTGCCGAATGGCCCGTTTGATGGCGTCTACGGTCTTGTCAATGTTGAGCACTATGCCCCGCGAAACCCCCTCGGACACGGCTTTGCCCATGCCCAGGATTTCGAGTTTGCCGAACTCGTTTTTACGGCCCACCAGGGCGCAAATTTTTGTGGTGCCGATGTCGAGCCCGACGACGATTTTATCTTGATGCATAGGAGCGGTGCTGGCGAGCGGTGAAGATGCGGTGGGTTGGGAATGAAGTGTAGGTGGCTTTACGGCCTATGTTTCAGCGAATTACTATTCGCAGATAATCTGATTCTGGTATTCTACGTTTACGCGGTGGTAGGTGTCCCACCCCAAAACTGACGGAATTTGCCGGTAAAATACCATAAGCTTGGCAAATTTCTCCGAAATATTTTCCGGCAGCCCGAATTCTATGCGCTGGTCTCCTACCTGTTGCGTGAACGAGAGCTTGCCGCCCGGCTCGATAAACACCTCCGAAACCTGGGCTTTCCAGAATTCGTGCTCGTCTACGTAGCGCAGAAACTCCAGGTAGCGCCGCCCGGTGCTATCTTGGAAAAATCCAGTTGGCAAGCTAGCGCCACTGGGCCGTGCTACCGTGGCCACACGGGCCGTAAACAGGGGTGAGAGGGGCAGGGTGCGGCCCTCGGCGTCCACGTAGGTATCGAGGCGGGTGTCGGTGTGGGTGAGGCGGGCAATGGGCCGGTTTTGGCGCACGTCGGCGTGCAGGTTGCCGGCCAGGTCGCGGTACACCTGGGCCTCGCGCACGAAGGGGTGGGCTTTCAGGCGGGCTTCGAGTTGGCGCAGGCGGGGGCCCTCGGGCACGGTGCCCACCACGGGTTCTTTGCCGCCCTTGGTGAGCAAGGCCGTCACGCCGCGCTCGCTGATGAAGTAGTTGTCAAACTCGTTGGCGATGGAAACCGTGACTTCGCCCACGGGGCGGCTGGCTTGGCGCAGCGCCGCAAAAAAGCCCAGCCCGCCCAGCACCAGCAGGCAGGCCACGGCAACAAGTACATTTCTAACGGTGCGCTCCAAGGATTGAAATGGTAAAGGGGTGACTGATTGGATGGGGGAAGACCAGATGGAGTGAAATGGCTACTTCCATCGTTCCGTCAAAATCAATTTCAATTGGGGCACCAGGGTGTCAATGTCCCCCGCTCCTACCGTAGCCAGCACGTCGAAATGCTCGTCGGTTCGGGCCGCGTCCAATGCTTGTTGTTTGGTCACAATTGCTTTGATTGGGGCAGTGATGTTGGCCAGTAGTACGGCCGAGGTTATGCCGGGAAGAGGTTTTTCACGAGCAGGGTAAATATCCAACAAAAACACCTCATCTGCAATGCTTAAGCTTTTCGAAAAGCCTTCCGCGAAATCCCGGGTGCGGGTGAAAAGGTGGGGCTGAAAGATGACGCGCAAACGCTTGCCGGGATACAGTGCCCGCACGGAACGCAGAAAAGCCTCAATTTCGCGTGGATGATGGGCATAATCGTCCAAATAGACGTTTTTTCGGGTCGTAACCACGAATTCAAACCGCCGCCTGACGCCACGGTAAGCGGCTACGGCCGCACGTAATTGTTCTGGGCCGACGCCCTGAATTTGGGCCACTGCGGCGGCCGCCAGCATGTTTTCCACGTTGTGGTAGCCCGGCACGGCCAATTCCAGGTCCGTGACGGTCTCCTGCGGGCTGCGCAAATCGAAGTGAAACTGATGGCCCTCGGCCGAAACGTTGGCCGCAAACAGTTCCGGGCCTTGCTCGGCGGTGAGGCCGTAGCGAATGATGCGGGTGCCCACGGGCGCGGCCGCCGCCACGCGCGGGTCGGCGGTATGGTTGAGCAGCAGCGCGCCGCCCGGCTTGATTTGCCCCACGAATTGACAAAAGGACTCGATGAGGGCGCTTTGGTCGCCGTAGATGTCAAGGTGGTCGGCGTCGGTGCTGGTGACGATGGCCACGTCGGGAAATAAGGTTAGGAAGCTGCGGTCGTACTCATCGGCTTCCACCACAATGGGGGCCTCGGACGTGGCGGGCAGTAGCAAGTTGCTTCCCAGGTTTACGGCAATACCGCCGAGAAAAGCGCCTACGTCGAGCCCTGCGTGGTGCAACAGGTGCGCCACCATGCTGCTGGTGGTGGTTTTGCCGTGCGTACCGGCCACGGCAATGGTGTAACGGCCTTGAGTGAGCACACCCAGCACTTGGCTGCGCTTGCGGATGTCGTAGCCTTGGGTGCGCAGCCACTCCCACTCCACGCTGTCGGCCGGGATGGCGGGGGTGAGCACGACGAGGCACTGGGCACGGTTTTCCAGGACTTCCGCCGGGATGTTCTCGACGGCATCGGCATAGTGCACGGCAATGCCTTCGGCGGCTAGGGCCTGGGTGAGGGGCGTCTCGGTTTTGTCGTAGCCGCTTACGTGGTGGCCGTTGGCTTGGAACCAGCGCGCCAGGGCCGACATGCCGATGCCGCCTATCCCCAAAAAGAAAACGTAAGGAAACTGCTTCAATTCAATTACTAATTAACAGTGGATTAGGCACTCAGGCTACGATTTGCGGGAAATCAATTGCAGCAGTTCGTCCACAATGGCGGTGGTGGCGTTGGGCTTGGCCAGTTCGCGCACCCGGCTGCTGAGCTGCTGCTGCCGCTCGGGGTCGGCTAACAGGCGCAGGGCTTCGTCGTAGAGGCGGGCGGAGGCGTGCTCGTCGGTGATGAGCACCGCGGCACCGCGGCTGACCAGCGCCAGGGCGTTTTTGGTTTGGTGGTCTTCGGCCACGTTCGGCGAGGGCACGAGGATGCAGGCTTTGCCCGTGAGGCACAGTTCGGACACCGACAAGGCACCGGCCCGGCTGATGACCACATCGGCCGCGGCGTACGCCAAGTCCATTCGTTGAATGAATTCTAAGGCATGCAAATTGGCCGCTTGGTGAGGAGCCGCCAACTTTTGGGCTTCGGGGAAATACAGCTTGCCGGTTTGCCAGAGCAGTTGCACGCCGGCCTCGCGCAAGCGTGCCAGTGCCGCCGCAGTAGCGAGGTTGAGGGTGCGCGCGCCTAGGCTCCCCCCTACTACCAACACCGTTTTTTTGTCGGGGTCCAGGCCAAAGAACTGGAGGGCTTCGGCCCGGGTGCCGCTGGCAATTTCGGTGCGCACGGGGTTGCCCGTTACCACGAGCTTGTCGGCGGGAAAGAACTTGCTCATGCCGTCGTAGGCTACACAAATGCGGTTTACCCGGCGGGCCAAAAGCTTGTTTACCAACCCGGCGTAGGAATTTTGCTCCTGAATGAGCGACGGGATGGCGCGCGACGTGGCGGCCAGCAATACCGGCGCCGAGGCATAGCCCCCCACACCCACTACGGCATCGGGCCGAAATTCCTCAATCAGCTTGCCGGCCTTGCGCACCGACCGAAACACGCGCACCGGGAACATGAGGTTTTGCGGCGTCAGGCGGCGCTGCAGGCCGCTAATGTCGAGGCCCACAATTTTGTAGCCGGCGTCGGGCACGCGGGTCATTTCCATACGGCCGTTGGCACCGACAAACAGGATTTCGGTGTCGGGCAGCCGGCGTCGGATTTCATTGGCAATGGCCACGGCCGGGAAAATGTGCCCGCCGGTGCCGCCGCCGCTGATGATGATTCTCATGGGTTCGTTGTCAGTTGTTCGTTGTCAGTCGTCAGGTGCTGGCGTCAGTTTTCAGAACAACCTGACAACTGACAACGAACAACTGACAACAGCCCTCACGCATACGCCGGGCGCTGGCTAGGGATGCGGGCCGTGTCGTCGGGCTCGCCGGTCATGGGGCGTACTTCCCGCTCGCCGCGGCTGACGGCCAGAATGATGCCGATGCTGATGCCAGTGAAAATAAGCGAGGTGCCGCCCATGCTCAGCAGCGGCAGCGGCAGGCCGGTGATGGGGCCCAGGCCCACGGCCACGCCCATATTCACCAGCGCCTGCAGCACCAGACTAAAGCTCAGGCCGGCCGACAATAGGCCCCCGAAGGCGCCGTAGCTATTCATCACTGTTTTGAGGCCGCGGTAGAGGAAAGCGAGGTAGAGAAACAGCACCGTGGCCCCGCCAATCAGGCCGTACTCTTCGATGATGATGGCAAAAATGAAGTCGGAATACGGGTGGGGCAGGATGTTGCGCTCCGTGCTTTTGCCGGGTCCTTTGCCGGCAATGCCGCCCGTGGCAATGGCAATGTAGCTGTGCTCGAGCTGGAAGGGGACTTTCTTGTTGGGGTTGCTGAAGTTCTCAATGCGCGACATCACCGTTTTGCCGCGCTGGCCGGTGGCCAGGCCGGCCCCGCCCACCACCACCCCAATGGCAATCATCACGGCCATTTGGCGCAACGGAACGCGCCCGATGAACATGAGCAGCAGGCAAGTGGCGAACAACAGCAGCGCCGTGGAGGCGTTGCTGAGGATGATGAGCCCGCAAATGATGCCGACCCACAGCATTACCGGAAACAGCGTGGTCCAGAAGTCGCCGAGGTGTTGCTGGCGGCGGCTGAGCATGCTGGCTAGGTGCGAAATCAGGGCCAGCTTGGCCAAATCCGAGGGCTGAAAGGTTTGGTTTATCACCGGGATGGTGAGCCAGCGCGAGGCCTCGTTGATGTTGGAACCCATCAGGTAAGTAAACAGCAGCAGCGGCACCGAAATCAGCAGCGCGTACAGCGCCAGGCGCGAATAGTAGCGGTAGTCGATGCGGTGCGCCAACCACATAAACAGCAGCCCCACCAGAATCAGGCCGGTGTGTTTGATGAGAAAATGTTCGGTGTTGCCGTCCATTTTCTTATAAGCCAGCGTGCCCGTGGCCGAGTACACCACCGCAATGCTGATGAAGGAAAACAGCAGCACAATGGCCCACAAAATGGGGTCGCCTTTGAGGTTGCGCTGCAGCCAGTTTTTTGGGGTTTCCATTGCGTAGGGTATGAGGGTGGGAGGGTGAGAGGGCAAGAGGTAAAAAATGGGTGAGGCAAAAGCAGCAAACTCCTACCCTCCTGCCCTCCTACCCTCATTAACCAAGTCTGAAACCGCCGCGGCAAATCGCCGGCCCCGGTCTTCGTAGTTTTTGAATAAGTCGAAGCTGGCGCAGCAGGGCGAGAGCAGCACCACATCGCCAGGCTCGGCGAGGGCAGCGGCGCGGGCCACAGCGTCAGTCATGCTTTGCGTTTCTTCGATGTAGGGCACCACGCCACCGAAGGCGTCGAGCAGCTTGGTATTGTCCACGCCCAGGCAGATGAGGGCCTTCACGCGGCTTTCAGCCAGGTTGAGCAGGCTGGTGTAGTCGTTGCCCTTGTCGGTGCCGCCGGCAATCCAGACGATGGGCTGGTGGATGCCGTCGAGGGCGTACCAAGCGGCCTCCACGTTGGTGGCCTTGCTGTCGTTGATGTAGCGGGCGCCGTTGATTTCACCCACCAGTTGCAGGCGGTGGTCGGCGTTCTGGAACGTGGCCAGCGCCGTTTCAATCTGCTCGGGGCTAAGGCCGGCCACGCGGGCGGCAAGGACGGCGGCCAGCGTGTTTTGGCGGTTGTGCTGGCCGATGAGCGGTGAGGCGGCAGTGCTCAGTTCCACCCCGGTTTCGTCGAGGCCCGGCGCCAGGTTGGTGCACAGCGTGTGCTCGCTGGTGTAGTAGCCGGCCAGGTACACGTCGCGCCGATGATGCAGGCTGAAAGGCAGCTGCCGGGTTTCCAGAAACGCCGAAAGAAAGTACCGGCCAATCACCTCGTCGTCGGCGTTGTAGATAAAGGTGCAGTTGCTGTCCAGATTGCGCGTGATGCGCAGCTTGGACTGCGCGTACTTCTCGAGTGAGTAGTCGTAGCGGTCGAGGTGGTCGGGGGTGATGTTGAGCAGCACGGCAACCCAGGGCCGAAACGCGTGCATGTCGTCGAGCTGGAAGCTGCTCAGCTCCACCACGTAGTAGTCGTGCTCGTCGGCAATCACCTGCTCGGCTAGGCTAAAGCCCACGTTGCCGGCCAGTCCAACGCTCAGGCCTGCGCTTTTCAGTAGGTGGTAAGTAAGCAGCGTGGTGGTGGTTTTGCCGTTGGTACCGGTGATGCAAATGCACTTGGCTTTGGTGTAGCGGCCCGCAAACTCAATCTCCGAGATGATGGGAATATGCTTCTCGCGCAGCGCTTTGATGACGGGCGCCTTTTCCGGGATGCCGGGGCTTTTGATGACTTCTTCAGCCGCCAGGATGCGCTCCAGGGTATGCTGGTTTTCTTCGAACTCGATGCCCGCTTGCGTGAGCTGCTGCTTGTAATCGGCCTGAATGGTGCCGCGGTCCGACACAAACACACTGTGGCCTTTGGCCTGTGCCAACAGGGCCGCGCCCACGCCGCTTTCGGCTGCTCCGAGGATAACTATTTTCATGGGTTATCGCAGTTTCAACGTAACCAAAGTAATGACGGCCAGCATGATGCCGACAATCCAAAAGCGTGACACAATTTTAGACTCGTGGTAGCCCAGCTTTTGGTAGTGGTGGTGCAGCGGCGACATGCGCAGTAGGCGCCGCCCTTCGCCGTACTTCTTGCGAGTGTACTTGAAATAGCCCACCTGCACCATAACCGACAAATTTTCAACCAGAAACACACCGCACAGGATGGGGATAAGCAGCTCCTTGCGCACAATGAGCGCCAGCACGGCAATGATGCCGCCCAGGGCCAGGGAGCCGGTGTCGCCCATGAATACCTGCGCCGGGTAGCTGTTGTACCACAAGAAGCCAATGCAAGCACCCACGAAGGCTGTACAGAAAATAACCAGCTCGCCGGAGTCGGGAATGAACATGACGTCCAGGTAATCGGCCAACAAGGCGTTACCGCTGACGAAAGCGAAAATGGCCAGCGTGATGCCGATGATGGCCGAAGTACCGGCCGCCAGTCCGTCGAGGCCATCGGTGATATTGGCGCCGTTGCTCACGGCCGTAATCAGGAAGATGACGATGGGAATGTAGAGCAGGCCGTAGAGGCCGTTGAAAAACGTACCAGCAGTGGCAAATAAGTCACCGTAGTTCAGCTCGTTGTTTTTCATGAACGGCACGGTGGTAATCATCAAGTGCACGTCCTTGAAAACCTTGGTGGCCTCGATGGCCGAGTATTGCCCATTGGGTAGCAGGTATTCCCGGATGGTAATCTCATTGCTGTAGAAAAGCACCCAGCCCACGGTGATGCCCAACCCAACCTGGCCCAGCACCTTGAACCGGCCGCTCAACCCCTCTTTGTTCTTGCGAAATACCTTGATGTAGTCGTCCAAGAAACCAATCAGCCCCAACCACACGGTGCTCAATATCATAAGGATGATGTAGATGTTGCGCAGCCGGCACAGCAGAATGACCGGCACCAGAATGGCTAGGATGATGATGAGGCCACCCATGGTGGGGGTGCCCTTCTTCTCATTCTGGCCCTGCAAACCCAGGTCGCGGATGCTTTCGCCTACTTGCTTCTTTTGCAACAGGCGGATGAGGCGGTGCCCAAATGTTTGGGCAATGAGCAGCGAAATGACTACGGCCAAGCCGGCGCGAAACGTGGTGTACTGGAACACCCCCGTGCCGGGCAGGTCAAAATGGTCGTGCAGGTAACGGAAGAGGTAAAAAAGCATTCGGTCTTAGGAAGAAGCCTGTTTCAGCAGAACGTCATGTCGAGCGCCGAGACATCTTGCGTGCCACCACTGCTCAATTGATTACTGTCCCGAGCGAGATGTCTCGGCGGCGCTCGACAGGACGTTCTTTTGCGGCGGTTCTTACTTATTCAATTGTTGGAAAAATTCGGTTAAAATCAGTTTGTCGTCAAATGGCGCTTTCACGCCGCGAATCTCCTGATAATTTTCGTGGCCTTTGCCGGCTATCAGCACGATGTCGTTGGCACCGGCCAGCTCCACGGCGGCTTTGATGGCCTCGCGCCGGTCGACCACGGTGCGAACTTTGGCCGAGTCGGGAGCCGTTACTCCGGCTTCCATTTGGGCCAGAATATCGGCGGGCTCCTCGAAACGGGGGTTGTCGGAAGTCAGAATGACCTTGTTGGACAGGCGCGCCGCTAGGTTGGCCATGATGGGCCGCTTGGCCGCGTCGCGGTTGCCGCCGCAGCCCACCACCGTGATGATTTGCTGGCTGGGCTGCCGGATTTCGTGCAGGGTTTGCAGCACGTTCTCCAGCGCGTCGGGCGTGTGGGCGTAGTCGATGATGCCCGTCACGGCCTGCTTAGCCGATACCACCGGCTCGAAGCGGCCGGGCGCCGTGGTCAGGCCCGACAAGATGGTGAGCACCTCGGTGGGGTCTTCGCCCAGCAGCACCGCGGCACCGTACACGGCCAGCAGGTTGTAGGCATTGAACACCCCGATGAGGCGGAAGAGGATTTCGCGGCCGTCAATTTCCAGGTGCAGGCCGTGCACCTCGTTGGCCACCAGCTTGGCCCGAAAGCTGGCCGCCCCGCGCAGGGAGTAGGTCTCGCGGCGGGCGGCGGTGTTTTGCAGCATCACCGGGCCGCGCTTGTCGTCGGCGTTGGTGAGGGCGAAAGCGGTTTTGGGCAGCGCGTCGAAGAAGGCTTTTTTGGCCTTCAGGTAGTTGTCGAAGGTGCCGTGGTAGTCGAGGTGGTCGTGGGTGAGGTTGGTGAACACCCCGCCAGCAAAGCGCAGGCCCGTGATGCGGTGCTGGGCCACGGCGTGGCTGCTCACTTCCATGCAGGCGTGGGTGCAGCCGGCGGCCACCATGCGGGCCAGCAGCGCATTCAGCCGGATGGCGTCGGGGGTGGTGTGGGTGCTCGGGATGACTTCCTCGTCAATCTGATTTTGTACCGTGCTGAGCAGGCCGGCGTGGTAGCCCAGCTCGCGCAGCAGCTTGTGGAGCAGGGAGGCGCAAGTGGTTTTGCCGTTGGTGCCCGTCACGCCAATGAGGCGCATTTGCCGCGAGGGGTGGCCGTGGAAAGCCGCGGCAATGTGGCCCAGGGCCTCGGCGCTGTCTTTCACCACCACGTAGGCCGTGGCCGGATTCAGCTCGGCGGGCAGCTCTTCGCAAATCACGGCCGCCAGCCCCTTCCCTACCGCGTCTTCAATGAACTTATGGCCATCAGTAGCCGTGCCGCGCAGCGCGCAAAAAGCCACGCCCGGCGCCGCCTCGCGCGAGTCGAGCGTAAGGCCGGTAATGGCCACGTCAGCAGGACCGTGCTGGGCGAGGACGGTCACGTCGGTAAGCAAAGAAAAGAGCGGCAGAGAAATCATTGGGTATTGGTCAGGCTTCGGCAGCAAGCCACAAAATCTGACGTAAAGCTTTAAGCGCGGCGAACCGCTGGTTTGGTCGAAGTTGGTTTTTTGGCATCCTTGGGCGAAGTCTTACCGGAGCCCGTTTTGGCCTTCGACGCGGACTTGTCGGCATCTGAAGTCTTCTCCTTGGCCGTTGCGGACTGGGCAGCCGGCTTGCTGGATTTGCTCTTGGTAGCCGCTGGGGCATCTGAGTGGGAAGCAGAAGAATTCACTTTCGCTTTGGCCGAAGCGGCAAAAGGCTTGGCCATAAGCTTCTTGGCTAGCGGTTCCGGGTCGGCTGGGGTCAGAAGCTTGTTTTCGGCGAGGTCGGTGTGCTCGGGCTCCGGCAAGGCCACGGGCGCAGTTACGCGCGGCGCTGTTTCTGCCAGCGACAGCGTGATTACGTCGCCGCGCTTGATGCGCGAGCCCACGGCCAACGACTGTTCTTTAACCCGGCCGGTGCCGATGGCCCGCACGTGCAGCCCCCGGTTTTCCAGCAGGAACAGGGCATCGCGCAGGGTCAGGCCCTTTACCTGGGGCACGTAGCCCACCCGCACCGGGTTCACCACCAAGGCCACCGTACGGGCGTGGAAGGCCGTGTCCGAGGCCGCCCGTACCCACTCTTCGCCGCCTGTAGCCTGCGTTTGTCCAGCTAGGCCCAGCTTCTGGCACACCAGCGCCAACTCGTCTTGCATGCCAGCCCGCACCATGGGCACGCGGCTCTTGTTCAGGCGGGCCTTGGCCAGCAATGGGCGCTGGCTCAGCAGGTCGCGGGCCATGCACTTGTCGGCCACTTCCCGGAACACCGGCGCGGCCACGTCGGCCCCGTAAATGCGGCCGTTGCGCGGCGAGTCCACCACCACAATGCAGCTGTACTTGGGCTTGTCGGCCGGAAAGTAGCCGCAGAAGCTGGTGGAATACGTCTTGGTGTATTGGCCGTTCTTGAACTTCCAGGCCGTGCCGGTTTTGCCGGCAATGCTGTAGTCTTTGGGCCGGATGCTGCGGGCTGTGCCTTCGGTCACCACGCCCTCCATCATCGACTTCACCTTCGCCAGCGTGGCGTCGGAGCAGATTTTGGGGTTCAGCACCTTGGTTTCATTGCGCTGCAGTACCTGGTCGGCCTGCTTGATTTCCTTCACAATGAGCGGCTGCACCTTCACCCCGCCGTTGGCAATGGCGTTGTACAAGGCCAGTGTCTGCAGCGGTGCCAGCTTCAGCTCGTAGCCAATGCTCATGGTGGTGAGCGAAGTGCGGCTCCAGCTACGGTCGGCGGGGTCTTTCACGTAAGGCAATGCCTCGCCTGCCATCTGGAAGCCCAGGGGTTTGTGCAGCCCAAACTTTTTCAGGTAGTCGGTGTATTCGGTCGGGTTGCCGGCGAAGTATTTGTCCACCAGTTTGGCCACGCCAATGTTGCTGGACTTCTCGAACACCTGCTGCACGCTGATGCGCCCGTACCCGTGCGAGTCCGACTTCACGGCGCCGCCCACGTACATGCGGCCGTTGCCGGTGTCCACGATGTCGCTCAGTTCAATTTCGGGCCGTGCCTCAAACAAGGCCATCATCGACGCCAGCTTGAACGTGGAGCCTGGCTCGGTGCGGCCCTGGTCGGCAAAGGCGTAGTTGTAGTCTTCCTTATAGGTATCGTCCGATGCCTTGCCCAGGTTGGCTACCGCCTTGATTTCGCCGGTCGCCACCTCCATCAGAATCACGCAGCCATACTGGGCGTTGTTATCGACCAATGACTTGTACAGTGCGTTTTCGGCCACGTCCTGCAGGTTGATGTCGAGTGTGGTCTTCACGTCGTAGCCCGGCTGGGGCTTGATTTCGGTGCCATCGTACACGGGCTTAACACCGCCCGGCACCCGCTCAAAAAGCGCCTCCCCCGGCTTACCGGCCAGGCTTTGCTCGAAGGTGTACTCCAAACCCGCGCCGTGTTTGTCCTCGTTCACGAAGCCAATGGTGCGCTGCGCCAAACCGCCAAAAGGCCGGAACCGCTTGTCCACTTTCTCGAAAATGGCACCGCCTCGGTTGCGTCTTTCGCGGAATACGGGCCAGGTGGCCATCAGCTTTTTCTCCTGGAAGTTAATTTGGCGAGAGTTCAAGCGGATGTAGCGCACTTTGGAGGAATGCGCATTCTTCAACCGGCGACGGTACTCTTGCACGCTCCGGTCCTGGAAGAAATGCGCCAAGTGCCAGGCCAAGGAATCGATGCCCTTGTTGAAAATGGCATCGTCCACCACGCCCGGGTCCCAGGCCACCCGGTAAAAGGGCAGCGAAGTGGCCATGATGCTTTCGTTGTCGGAGTAAATGTTGCCCCGCGTGGCCGGCACCGGCTGGTAGCTAATGCGGCGCTCCTGTTCCAGCGCTCGCCACTTACTGCCTTCTTGCACCTGAATTTTGGTGGCTTTCCAAAAGATGGCGCACGAGAAAACGGCTACCCCTAGAAAGGCCAGCCGCACCCGCGTGACTATGGACTTCTTAACGTTGCCTTTCATCGTGTCCGTGTTCTAACATCTTGCTTGTCCGCCCTTTTAGTTTTAGACGAACTTGTACCTTTTTGTACCTTGCGCTTGCTGTCGGGCTTATTTGCGGCCCGGGTGCTTTTTGGCGAATTACTCTTTGCTTTGGAGGCCGGTGGTGACGTCCGCTTGGGCGAAGAAGTGCGCCTACCGAGCTCGCGGCTAGCCGGCGGGGCCATTGCCGCCACGGTGTCGCCGTCCAGCGGTTGGGGCGGGGCGATGATTTCCGGCCCGCTTACCTCTTCGCCCTCAGCCACAGGGGCACGGTTGCGCTCGGCCAGCACTTCGGCGTGCTGGGCAGCGGCCGAATCCCGGGCGGCGCGGGCGGCTAGCGTATCGGCCGTGAGCACGGGCATCAGCTCCAGTTCCGCTGCGTCGAGGTGGCCGGCGGGCACGGTGATGCGGAACGGCGGCGACGAGCTTTCTACCAAGCCAAAGGCGGCCACTTTGCGCGCCACCTCGCTCTGCTTGCTGGCTTCCATGTAATCCGACTTCAGCGTGGTGTAGTCGGCGCGCAGGTCTTCGGTTTCCTGCTTAAGGCGCTGGATGCTGCGGTTCATTCGGTTGCCATAGTGCGTATTGCCGATGTAGAGCAGTGTAAGCGCCATCACAAACAGCAGGTGCGGGAGGTAGCGGACCGGCAAGCCCTCCCGGAACAGGCCGTCCACGCTCGTCATCCGGTCGAGCAGCGAGAACAAGCTCCACGAGCTCCGCGGCCGCGGCGGGGCGGCGGGCTTGCGCGGCCGTTTGGGGGCCGGAGCCGGGGTGGGCTCTGGTTCAGGTTCGGGCTCGGGCTCGGGGGCCACGGCCACCACGGGCTCGGGCAGCACCTCGGGCGCGGCCGGCGCGGCAACTTCGCGGGGCACGTTGGCCCGGCGCGGGCTATCGGAAGGTCTGAGCGTGTTGGTGGCCACGGGATGAGTTTCGAGAGTACTTTTTACACGAATCGGGAGCGAATGAAGCGAGTGGAAACGGAGAGCATCGCAGCAGGCCGGGGTGTTTTTCGACTTGTGCCGCGCATTGGGGTGCTCATTCGTTTCGAATCGCAACCCGCAATTTAGCACTTCGAGCCCGGCTATTCAGCGCCACTTCTGCGGGGTCAGCTTCTTCGGGCTTGCGGTTCACGGCCTCAAAAGGCTTGCTTTCATTGCCAAAGAAGTCTTTTTCGACCGCCCCAAAAAACTTGCCCTTGGCAATAAAATTTTTCACCAGCCGGTCCTCCAGCGAGTGGTAGCTCATCACCACCAAGCGCCCGCCCGGCCGCAGCACCTCGGCCGTTTGTTGCAGCATCTCCTGCAGCGCCTGCATTTCCTGGTTCACCTCGATGCGCAGGGCCTGAAAGACCTGAGCGAGGTACTTGTTTTCCTTGCCCCGGGGAGTGCAGGGCTGAATGGCTTGCTTGAGTTCGGCAATGGTTTCGAGGCGGCGGCCCCGCCGCGCGGCGCCCACGGTGCTGGCCAAGGTGCGGGCATTGGTCACTTCGCCGTACATGCCGAAAATGCGGTGCAAGTCGGCCTCCCTGTAGTCATTCAGAATGTCGGCGGCCGTGAGTGGCCCGTCAGGGTCCATGCGCATGTCCAGCGGCCCGTCAAAGCGCGTTGAGAACCCGCGCTCGGGGGTGTCGAACTGATGGGAGCTAACCCCCAAATCGGCCAGCAGGCCGTCCACGGGCAAGGCATCAAGTGCCTGTAGTTCAGCGGTTAAATCCCGAAAGTTAGCCTTTACAAATGTAAACTGTGGCCGTGCCAGCTTTTTGGCTTCGGCTTCAGCGTCCGAATCTTGGTCGAAGCTGTAGAGGTGTCCGGTGGTCAGCTTTTCCAGGATGCGGGCCGAATGCCCCCCGCCGCCAAAGGTGACGTCGACGTAGCGGCCCTCGGGCTTCAGGTCGAGCGCAGCCAGGCACTGGGCCAGCATCACCGGGCGATGGTAGGCGCTATCGTTGCTGTATTCGCTCATGCCGTGGGGACGCTTGCGGTGGGGGTGTCAACCGACAGAAATTTCTGCGCCAGTTTGCTGAAGCTCTGCTGGTCTTTGATGAGGAACTCATCGTAGCGGGCCGGGTCCCAGATTTCGCAGCGGTTGCCCAAGCCCACGATGATTGCCTCTTTCTCAATGCCCGCGTAACGCAACATGCTGCGAGGTAGCATGAAACGATTGATTGTATCGAGCTCTACTTCCGTCATGCCCCGGAAAAAATTGCGCTGAAACTGACGGTACTCCTCGTTGAATTCGTCGAGCGCCATCACTTTCTCGTGAATGACGCGCCACGCCGCCCGGGGGTAGAGCACCAGGCAAGGCTCGAAGCCGCGCACCAGCACCAGTTGGTTACCCGACTGCTCCGGCAAGTTGCCCTTCACTTTGGCCGGCAACACAAGCCGCCCTTTGGGGTCAAGCTTGCATTCGTATTCGCCGGACAGAAGATTCATGGGCAAGTCCGCCGGGTAAAATGGAGCGGCATGGGCAAATGTACGGGAAGCCTCTGAGAAATCAACCACAATTTACCATTTCCTACCACAATCCCCAAAACGCTTCCATGCGCTCGCTAAGGCGTTTTTTCGAGAACTCCGTAGCGCCGGCCTCCAACGAAAGGTGTGATTGTACACGATGTTTGCCAAAGTGGCAGTGTGCAACTCAGCCCCCAGAGAGGAACTTCTCGGAAGGCTTTTGGGCAGGATTTAGCACGTTTCAATCCCAATTTTGACCCACATCCTTTCCCGCACTAGCCGTACCTTTGCAGGCGCTATGCCTCGCTATTCCCTGTTCCGTCGCTTCGTCAGCTTGCTGCTGGCGGTGGTGGTGCTCACCGCCTCGGTGGGCCTCACGGTGCAGCGGCATACTTGCCGAATGAGTGGGCGCAGCAAGGTGAACGTTACGGTGCCCGGACGGGCACTGCCGCAGGGCTGCAACAGCCAAGCAGCGACGGCCAACACCGCAGTCGAAGACAACTGCTGCGACACCACCAGCCACCTCCACAAGCTTTCGGCGCCGGCTCACGAGCTCGCCGCCAAGGTGCTGGTACCGGTGCCGGTTTTGGTGGCCCGGATGCCTGAAATGCAATGGCCCCCGCAATCGGTCACGGTAGCATTGCCTGGGGTTGGCCCGCGGTGGTTGGCGGCCGACTCGTCTCCGCCGCCGCTGGCCGGACGTGAACTACTGGCCTTTGTCTGTACGCTGGTGGTGTAAGTGCTTCTGAAAGCCGGACTGCGGTGTTTTTGCACGTCCGGCATTGCCCTTAGGCGGCAACATTTTTAGAAACGCTTATCTTACAGACTATATGAAACCTTACAGCGGAAGTTTTCCGCCAATTCTCTTTTCGGCCGGGCTACTGCTGGCTGGGCTGTGGCCTGGCTGGGCAGCGGCGCAGTCGGCGGCAATCGCGCCGGTACGGGGCGAAGTCACCGAGGCGGGCAAAACCTCTCCCCTGCCCGGCGCCGTGGTGCGCTGGCTACTGGATGCGCCCGACGCGGCCGCACCGACCCTCACGGCAATTACCGACGAAAAAGGAAACTTTGCGTTGGTTCGTCCGGGCCAGGCCGCCTCGCGGCTGGTGGTGCAGGCCTTGGGCTACCAAGCCGACACCCTGGCGGTGCCCACCACCGGCGCCCCCTACTTGCGGGTAGCCTTGCGCGCCGGCCAGGAGTTGGGCGAGGTGACCGTAACGGCCCGCGGCCCGGCGTATTCCGCCATTACACCGGCCAACGTGCAGGTGATTTCGGCGCGCGACCTGACCAAATCGGCTTGCTGCAACCTGGCCGAAAGCTTTGAGACCAATGCCTCGGTGGAAGTCACGACCTCGGACGCAGTGTCCGGCGCCAAGCAGATTCAGCTGCTGGGCCTCGACGGCAGCTACTCGCTGCTGACCGTGGACAACCAGCCGGCCTTGCGCGGCCTGTCGGCCCCCTACCGCCTGGGCTACCTGGCCGGGCCCTGGATTGAGAACATCGAAATCATCAAAGGCACGGGCTCGGTGGTGAACGGTTACGAGGCCATTTCGGGCCAGGTGAACGTGAAGCTGAAGGAACCGGAGAAGACGGACCAGTTGCTGTTCAACATTTACGGCAACGACCTCGGCAAATTCGATGTCAACCTGAACACGTCGGCGCGCCTCAGCCCCAAATGGAGCACCGTGCTGCTGCTGCACACCGACCACCTGGGCCAGCGCGTGGACCGCAACAAGGACGGGTTTCTGGACCTGCCGCTGGCAACCCAGTTCAACGCCTTCAACAAGTGGAAATACTTGTCGGGCAAGGGCTTGGTGAGCGAAGTGGGCATTGGCGCCCTGCGCGAAACCCGCCAGGGCGGCCAGGTAGGTTTCCGGGACACTGGCGACGCGGCCTACGTTGAGCAGTACGGCACCACCCAGGCCACCACCCGCTACACCGGCTACGCCAAAACGTCGTATACCTGGCCCACCCGCCCGTTCCAAAGCTTAGGCTTGCTGCTGAGCGGCACCGACCACGACTTCACTTCGCGGTATTCCTACGGCTACCAAACTTACCACGTCGACCACGACTCCGGCCTGCCACCCTACCTTGTCGGCAACCGCACTTCCCGGCTGTATGCCGGCACCCAGCGCACCGGCTTGGCCACGCTGCTCTTCCAGAGCGTCATCGGCAACACGGCGCACGTCTACCGCGCGGGGCTGAGCTTTTTCTACGACAATTACGCGGAGCGGCTGAGCGACGGGCGCACCTATTCCATCGAAACCGCGGCGGAAGCTTACGCCCGCGAACACCGTAACCGCCTCGAGTTGGTGCCCGGCGCCTTTGCCGAATACACCTACCAAAACAGCCGCAACCTGACCGCCGTGGTGGGCTTGCGCGCAGACCGCCACAACCTGTACGGCTGGCAAGTAACGCCGCGCCTCAACCTGAAGTACGACGCCGCCAAAAACACGGTGCTGCGCGCCGCCGCCGGCCGCGGCTTCCGCGTAGCCAACCCCATAGCCGACAACGCAGCCGTGCTGGCAAGTGCCCGCCAGTTCATCATCTCGCCCAACCTGGCCCCCGAGCGGGCCTGGAACCTCGGGGGAAGCGCCACCCAGTACTTCACCGCACTGGGCCGGCCCGCCACGTTGGTTGTGGACTACTACCACACCGAATTTGACAACCAGGTGGTGGCAGACATGTACACGGCCCCGCAGTACATCCTCATCGACAACCTGGCGCCCAAGGGCCGCTCCTTTTCCCGCAGCTTGCAGGCCGAGCTGCAGGTAGAGCCCGCTAAAGGGCTGCAAGTGAAAGGCGCCTACAAGTACCTCGATGTGCGCACCACCTACGACGGCACGCTTTTGCCCAAGCCGCTCACCCCTGCTCACCGCGCCTTTCTCAACCTGGGCTACGCCAGTGCCTTCGACAAATGGCGGGGCGACCTCACCGTGCAATGGTTTGGGCAAAGGCCCCTGGCGCACATCGCCAGCACCCACGCCCACGTAACCGGCCAGGAATACACGCCCAAGGTTGCGCCTCGCTATGCCTCGCTCAACGCGCAAGTGACGCGCGCATTCAAGCGCACGGAATTGTATGTTGGCGTTGAAAACCTCACGAATTACCGCCAACCCAACCCGATTGAAGGAGCCGCCAACCCGTTTGGACCGGCTTTCGATGCGGCCATGGTGTGGGGCCCGGTGTACGGCCGATTGATGTACGCCGGCTTGCGCTTCCGCATCGAATAGACCAGGTGCTGCTGCCGACTTATTTCGGCAGCAATTTTGTTGTTCCGTTTATCATCTGTTAGTCATAACCCTCCCCATGAAAGTTCTCTTTGCCCTTCCGCTGTTCACATTGCTGGGCCTCGCGACCAGTGCGCAGGCCCAAACGGCCCCCGCGAAAACGCCCGGCGCCACCACGGCCCAATTCAAAACGTCGGCGGTGTGCGACATGTGCAAAGCCCGACTTGAGAAGAGCCTGGCCTACGAAAAAGGCGTGCAGAGTGCCGTCCTCGACGTTCCCAGCCAAGTGCTGACCGTGACCTACCGCTCCGACAAAACCACCCCGGACGCCCTGCGCACGGCCGTGCAAAAAACCGGCTACGACGCCGACAACCTCACGGCCGACGCCCGCGCCTACAGCCGCCTGCCCGACTGCTGCAAAAAAACCAACGCCGTGCACTAGACCGCAGATTGAACGGATTTTAGCGGATTAAAACAGATTTTCTGTGGTTCCGCGTGAGTAGTGTTTGCGCGGCTTATTCGTCAGCACAAAAAAGAGGCGCCCAATGCAGGCGCCTCTTTTGTTTAGGACTAAAATATCGGCTTGCGCGGAACCACAAAAAATCCGTTTTAATCCGCTACAATCCGTTAAATCTGCGGTCCTTATTTCGTTTGCCACAGCCGCCACCACGGGAGGTAGGGCTGGTCGTGGTGCTCGTAATGATAGCCGAAGAAGTAGCAGCTTACGAAGGCCCACAAGTGGTGCCGGAACTGGCTGCGCGACTTGTGGTGGTTATCGGGGGCGTGCTCGCCCCGGTGCGGCAGGTAGGTCCCAAAAAAGAACAGCTGAAACGTGGCCAGCACGGCGGGTATCATCCAAAAAGCAATGACGTTGGCCTGCGGGAAGTACAGCTTCAGTACGTTGTAGGTCACGGCCATGAGCAGGACTTGCCACCACGTCACGTAGTTCCAGGCGAAACGCAGAAACCAGGGCAGGAAGCCCGGGTGGCGGCCGTCGTGAAAGTCGGGGTCGTCCTGCGTGCCCACGTGGCGGTGGTGGGCGTGATGCTTGGGCAGCTGGCCCGGAAACCAATTGTAGGCGAACAACCCGGCGGCAATGGTGCCAATGGTGTTGTTCACGCGCTTGTTGGCGCTCACCAGCCCGTGCATGGCGTCGTGGGCCGTAATGAAGAGGCCCGTGTAGAGGTGCGTTTGCAGCAGTAGCAGCAAGTACGGCACTGGGCTGCGCCAATTCGGCTCGTAGAAGGCCAGCAGGAAAGCAAGCAGGCTGGCCCAACACGCGAACACGGCCACCGCCACGGCCACGCCTTTTATCCCGAGCGGCGCGGGGGCCACCCGGCGGGTGGCTTCAACGGCAGACGTGTGGGTGGCAGTGGTCATGAATGAACGATGCAAAGGGCCCCGTTTATAAATCCAGCAGCCTGTCCCGCACTTGCTCCATCAGCCACATGGGGGTGCTGGTGGCGCCGCAAATGCCCACCGACTGCCCCGGCCGAAACCAGCTGGAATCGATTTCACCCACGTTCGAGATGAAGTGCGTCTGCGGATTGGTTTCCAAACACACTTGGTACAGCACCTTGCCGTTGGAGCTTTTGGTGCCGGACACGAACACAATCTGGTCAAACTGAGCGGCGAAGCGGCGCAGGTCTTTGTCGCGGTTGCTCACCTGCCGGCAAATGGTGTCGTTGGCGTTCACCTGGTAGCCGCGTCCCTCCAGCTCGTTCTTGATGTTGTAGAAGCTGTTGGTGCTCTTGGTGGTCTGGCTGTAGAGCGTAATGTTCTCGGGCAGCTCGTGGCTAAGCAGCTCGGTCAGGTTCTCAAACACCACGGCCTTGCCGCTGGTCTGGCCCAGCAGGCCGAGCACTTCGGCGTGGCCGTGCTTGCCGTAAATGAAGATTTTCTCCTGTTTGTCGTAGCTGGTTTTGATGCGGTTTTGCAGTTTGAGCACCACCGGACAGCTGGCGTCAATCAGCGTCAGGTTGTTTTCCATGGCCAGCTGATACGTAGCCGGCGGCTCGCCGTGGGCCCGGATGAGCACGGCCTCGTTGCGCAGGGCGGCCAGCTGGTCGTGGCAAATGATGCGCAGGCCCCGAGCTTCCAAGCGCTGCACCTCCTCGTCGTTGTGCACAATATCGCCCAGGCAATACAGGTAGCCTTGTTCATCAAGCAGGTCTTCGGCCATTTGGATGGCGTAAATCACGCCGAAGCAAAAGCCTGAGTTGGGGTCGATTCGGACGCTGAGCGACAGTTGAGGCATAGGCCAAGGTAACCGGCAACCCGGCCGCAAGGTTGCGAAATGCAGGCCGGCCTCTCGAAAATACGCAAGTGGCGCTTAATTCAGTTTCCCGAACACTTTTTTTCCTTCGAAGTCTTTGATGACCTGCTCCTCCACCGGGCTGTCTTTGACCACTGCATTGTTGCGCCAGAATTCCGGGTGATACCGCCGTTTCTTGATGGCAGCCAAGTCAACCACCGAAGCTTCGGTGTCAGGGTATTTCTGGCCGGATGTGGGCGGGCCATATTCATACACAAAGAAATAAGAAGACGTGATGGATTCGTGCATCACCCCCTTTACCAGCAGGCGCAATTTTGTCACGGCCTGAGTGGCGGCCACGCGAGTCAGTGAATCGTTCTGGGCGGCATAGTCCGTGACGATGCGCAGCGAGCTTACCGCCACCTGTACCGCTCCGCTGCCATGGAACAGGCTCTCCGAAGGCATTTCCTTTTCCGAGCGGAACAACGCTGCTGTGCGCACGTCGATGTAGAGCGTACCCTGGGCCGCGAGCTTATCGGTCGCCGCTCGCGGTGCATATTCAATCACGGCTAGCTCGCGGCCCGGCGAGCGCTGCGTCTGGCGCCACACAAACCAAAACCGCTCCACGGCATTGGGTCCGAAAGGAATGCCCGTTTTAATGGCGGGGTCGTTACTGACAAAAAGCGGCATCAAGCGGGTATACACCGAAAAATTGTTCATCGTCATCACGCCGGGCGTGAGGGCGTATCGGGCCTCTCCTAGCACCCAGCTGGGCATGTTGCGCGGAGTAATTTTGAGGTCATAAAACGCGTCGAATAACTCCCGGTAGCGGCCGTCTTCCTGAGTTTTCTGGCGGTAAAAGCCCCGGCCGTACTGCACGTCGCCCTGGTGGCGCAGCAGCTTGGCATAGCAGCGCTGCACCAGCTCTTCGGCGGCGTTGGCCCGCACCGTCACTTCGGGCAGCTGCACCGTACTGGCTTTTAGCACCACCGGGGCGGGCAAGGCACCGGCTTGCGTGGCCGTAATCACAACCCGCTCGTATCCGATGCTAAGCACGGTGAGTGGCTGGGGCAGCGCGGACAGCTTCAGGCTAAACTCTCCTACTTCGTTGCTGGCGGTGCCGGTGGTCCCGTCCGCAGTGCTCACGCTGGCATAGGGCACGGCCCGTTGCTGTTCATCAACCAGCCGACCCGAAACCATGATTTGGCCCGAGGAAGCAGATGTTAGCAACAATAGAAGAGCGAGAAAAAGATAGCGAGCCATGCAGCGAATGTAGGGTTCTCTACACGATTCTCGCACCGGGGCTGCTACTCCGCTACCTTGTTGAGGCGCTGGGCTTGCTCCTCGCTCACGTGCCCGCGGTTCACCAAAAAGTGGCGCACCGTGCGGAAAGCTTCGGGGTCGAGGCCCGATTTGGGGTGGTTGAGCGCCGCATTCAGGAGCATTTCCTTGTCCTCGTCCACGTGCTTGCTTAGGCCGAGGAAGGCGGGCAAGTTGCTTTCCACCGAGAAGCGCAGAAAGCGGATTTCGGGGTTCTGAGGGTCAAGGCTCACGGCCTGCTCGAAGGTGCGGGCGGCGTCCTGCACGTAGGTCAGCTTGTTGAACATCGAGGCGTCGCGGGCCCGAATGGCCTCGGCCGCGCCCTTGTAGCCCAGCACCAGCGCGTCGCGGTCCTTGTAGTCGGCCAGGAGCTTGTAGAATTTTTCGCCGGCGGCCTTGTCGGCGGCGGCTTGCTCGTAGTGGCGGCGGAGGACGGCGGGTGGGTACGGGGACGGCACGTTGCTAACGGAGAAAGTGGCGGCGGGAAGGCCAGGGGGAGCCGCAACCGCAGCGTTTCCCATGCGGCTAGAACCGCTTGCCTCCCACCCGCTTGAGTGGAGTAAAGTGGCGGTTTCTGAAAAGGAACCGCTGTGCACGATGCCAAATACAAATAGCGCGCTGAGAATTTTCATATCGGCAAAATTACGGGCAGGGAAACAAGATGTTTCTCTTTTTGCAAATCCCGTGCTCAAAATGCCTCAAATGCGCGACAGCCGGTACCGGAAATAAGAACCCAGCAACAATAGAATTTTGGTATTGTCGGGCACCCGCACCCGCTCGCCCAAAATGCGGGCCGCGGGCAGCTTTCTTATTTTATAAAACAGCTTCAGGTAATACACATACGCCAGGTACACGCCCAGCTTCGCCGAGCGCGGCAGCTGCTGTATGCCCTCGTAAGCGGCCTCAAAATCCGCTTTGATGTCGGTTTCAATCTCGCTCTTGGTCGCGTCGTTGAAGCGCTGGTACACCACGCCGGGAAAATACACGCGCCCCCGCTCCTCGTAGTCCGACCGGATGTCGCGCAGGAAATTCACCTTCTGGAACGCCGCGCCCAGCCGCCGCGCCGGTTCGCGCAGGCGCTCAAACAGGGCCTCGTCGCCGGCACAAAAGATGCGCAGGCACATCAGCCCCACCACTTCAGCCGAGCCGTAGATGTACTCGTTGTAGAGGCCGGGGTGGTAGTTCTGGTCTTCCAAGTCGAGCGCCATGCTGTGCAAAAACGCCTCAATGAACTCGCGGTCGATGCCGTACTGCCGCACCACGTGCTGGAAGGCCTGCAGCACGGGGTTGAAGCTCAGGCCGGTGTCCAGGGCCTCGTACGTCTGGCGCCGGAAATCGGCCAGCAGGGCGGCTTTGTCGTGGTCGTGGAAGGTGTCAACTATTTCATCGGCCCAGCGCACGAAACCATACACAGCGTACACGGGCAGGTGCAGCTTTTCGTCGAGCGTGCGAATGCCGAGCGTAAACGAGGTGCTGTAGCGCCCCGTGATGAGCTTGCTGCACGCCAGGCTGGTATCGGTGAATAGTTTAACGTGGTCCACTTTGCTGAATTAATAATTAGCAATTAAGAATTAAAAATACCCGGCTTAGCAGGGCAGCATCTTCAATTTTTAATTTCCTTAAGTATTTCGCCCGCCACCACCTGGCCCGAGATAAGCGAGGGCGGCACGCCCGGCCCGGGCACGGTAAGCTGACCCGTGAAATACAAATTACTTATTTTCTTGCTCTTCAACGTGGGCTTGAGAATGGCCGTTTGCTTGAGCGTATTAGCTAGGCCGTAGGCGTTGCCCTTGAAGCTGTGGTAGTCGGCCACGAAGTCGCGGTGCGCGTAGCTCCGCTTGAACACCACCGCGTCGCGAATGGAATGGCCGCAGTGTTTTTCGAGGCGGTCCATGAGCAAGTTGTAGTAGCGCTCGCGGGTGGCTTCGTCGTCAGTTAGGTTGGGCGCGACGGGAATGAGCAGGAACAGGTTTTCCTGGCCTTCGGGGGCCACGGTGGGGTCGGTTTTGCTGGGCACCGAGGCGTAGTATAGCGGCTTGGTGGGCCACTGCGGCTGCTCGTAAATCTCGCGGGCGTGCTGGTTCAGGTCCTCGTCGAAAAACAGATTGTGGTGCCGCAGCTTGTCGAGCTTGCGGTTCACACCGAGGTAAAACAGCAGCGACGACGGCGCCATGGTTCGCGAGTCCCAGTACTTACCGTCGTAGTGCCGGTGTTCGGGCTTAAGGACTTCCTGCTCGATGTGGTGGTAGTCGGCCCCGGCCACCACCGCGTCGGCCGCAAAGAAGCCGCTGGCGGTGCGCACGCCGGTGCTGCGGCCGTTTTCTACCACAATCTCGCGCACTTCCTCGTTGTAGGCAATTTCAACGCCCTGCTCCTGGGCCAGCTGCACCATGCCTTCCACAATCTTGTGCATCCCCCCTTTCGGGTACCAGGTCCCCAGCGCCAAATCGGCGTAGTTCATCAGCGAGTACAGCGCGGGCGTGTTCTCGGAAGTGGCCCCCAGAAACAGGATGGGGAACTCCACGAGCTCCAGCAAGCGCGGGTCTTTGAAGAAGCGGCGCACGTGCTTGTGCATGCTTTGCAGCACGTCCATGCGCACCATGTCGACCAACAATTTGGGGTCTGCAAACTCAAAGACGGAGCGGCTGGGCGCGTACACCAAGCGGTTGATGCCCACTTCGTACTTGTAGGCCGCCTGCTTCAGAAACTCGTCGAGCCGGACGGCGCTGCCGGGCTCGTAGCGCTCGAAGAGGGCCCGCAGCTCGCTCATCCGGGCCGGAATGTCCACGGCCTCGGGCCCCCGGAAGATGACCTGGTACGAGGGGTCGAGCCGCTGCAACTCGTAGTAGTCGGCCACCTTTTTGCCGAACCGGGCAAAATACTTCTCGAACACGTCGGGCATCCAGTACCAGCTCGGGCCCATGTCGAAGGTGAAGCCCTGGGCGCGAAACACGCGGGCGCGGCCCCCCGGGCCTTCGTTCTTCTCGAGGAGGGTGACCCGCCACCCGGCTTGCGCCAGCGTGGTGGCCGCCGCCAGTCCCGCAAAGCCGGCCCCAATGACCACGGCGTGCTTAGATGGATGAATTGAATCTGTCAAGTGCTACAAAATGCGAAAGGAGTGCGTACCCAATACCTATCCACCGACCTTGCCCAATTGTTTTGCAAAACGCTTCACACGGCAAAATTCAGTTAAATCAAACAATAAAATAATGGTGATTTGTAATAGGTTAACCGCTACATTGGCCAAGTCATTCACCTAATCTTCTTTGCATGCGAAATTTTACCCGTTTTGTTGGGCTGCTGGCCCTTGGCTACGCGCTGTTCGCTCCGGTTGCGTCAGCTCAACACTCAAAGTTGCGCTCGTCCCCCTCCCTCCAGGAGGCCGGACCTGCTCTCCCGGAACCTCAACAGGCAGGCGGGGGGGGGGGTACCACTCCTGGTACACAGACCTCGCCCCCAAGCCAGATGCTGCGGTGGGTATTGCCCGTTCCGGTAGATTTTACTACAAGTCCGGCTTCCCTTTTCGCCATTCCCAATCTGGTGGATGACGGCAACTTATCGGCAGCAGCCTTTGACGAAGACAAACGCTTGTTGTTCTTCGTCAAATACGGAGCCCAGCCCGATGCCCTGCTCTACGACGCCAACGGCGTTCAGCGCGGCACTTTGCCCGCTTACCGAACCACGAGCAACCGCACGACCCAAAGCGGTGCGCCATACACCTACCCCGAATGGGGCCGCGAAATGGCGGTGGTGCCCGTGCCCGGGGCCTGCAAGCGGTTTTATTTGTTTTACGTGCAGTCCTCGGTCATTCCCTCGTTGGCCTGCTGTCCCTCGTTTACGGTGCTGCTCCGGGCCACCATCGACTGCAATGGGGCCACCCCCATCGTGCTTTCCCCGCCCACACCGGTCGATGAGTCTTTGACGGAGCCTTTTTACGGCATTGCGGTTTCCAAGGAGGCGAACGGCACGCGCCGCCTATATTTCGTCAACAACCGCGACATCAGCTCGTACACCATTTCGAGCGCGGGAGTGAGCGCCGCCACCCGGTACAACCAGTCGTCCAATCTCAACATGCAGCCGCTGGAAGCGGACCTCTCGCCCGACGGCACCAGGCTGGCCATGACGGCTTCGAGGGGCACAAGAGGTGTATGGCTGGCCGACGTGAATCCGGCCACCGGCGCGGTTAACAACCTGCGCACGGTTGGTGACGCCAACGTCCAGACATACGGCGTCGAGTTCTCACCGGATAGCAAGAAAATATATTATGCCGGCGAAGCGTCAACCACTATTAAGGGAATTTATGAGCTAATTCTGGCAACCAACGCCACACAGCAATTAAGAAATACTGTTGCCAATGCCTGCTTCGGGTCCCAGCTTGAGCTAGCTTATGATGGCCTAATTTACGCGGCTGATGACCAGGACCAGCTTGTGACCGTAGACCCTGTCACCAATGCGGTGGCCGTGGCGCCGGCCGTAGGAGTGGTGCGGCCGATACCCTCCTATTGTAATTCCGTGCCCAACCGTACAACGGTGGTAACCAGGGCCCTTCCTGACCAGATTGACGGCCAGGACTACACCTATTTCATCGGCACGCCCAGCCCGCAGATGGGTTCACTATCGGTAGCAGCCGAGCCGCTGGGACGCCCACGCTACCGCAACCTTTACACCTGCGAGGCCCCGCTGCTGCTAAACGCCACCCTCACCAACTGCGTGGAAGCCAGGGTGACAATAAAGCAAACCGATGCCGCTGGCACCATTGTAGCGGGCGGCTACCAGAACCAAACCAGTTGGCTGCCGGCGGCCACCTCTTTTGACCTGGCTACCCTTTTTGGCGGTTATTTGGTTGCCTCTCCAGACTATTACGAGGTGACTTACGAAGGGCGCAATGGCTGCGGCAACGTGACACGGCGCATTGGCCTTGCGCGCATCAACAACGAGGCCCTGTCGGCTGACTTTGTTTTCAACACCGGGACGGAGGGGCCTGACCTGGTTCCGGGCGACCACCCCGGTGCCGCTTCGGAGGTAGGAGGGCTGGGCGGCGCTGTTCAATTAGTTAATAACCCAGGTTTTGATACGTATAAGGCAACCATTGAAGAGTACGTAAACGGCGGCCTCACAACCTTGTGCAGCGTGGGTTCGGTATCCGTACCGGCAGGCACGTACACTATCAAGCTCAACGACATCGTCAACAACGGGCTGGGGCCAAACAGCTACAACGGCTACCCCAATTATTTTGCGCAGCGCTTGGGCAGCATCTACAAGATAACCCTGACGCTGCTTAGTCCGTGCGCAACCGCCATTGACGTAACCGGCTATTTCACTCCCGTATCGGCCAGCTACATTGCCGCTCCGTCCGGGAACAGCGCGCCTGGCTTCGCGGCCTACCCCAACCCAACCAACGGCAGCCGTTTGCGCGTGGAATACGCGCTGCCCGCCGCCCAAACCGTGCAGGTTCGCATCCTCGATGCGCAAACCGGCCAGGAGCGACTGCTGCCGCTGCCGCGCACCCGGCAGCGCGCGGGCGCCCACGCGCTGGATATCGACTTGTCGGCGCTACCCCCTGGCTCCTATATCTACCGCGTAGAAGCTGACCAGTTGATTTCCAAACGATTCATCAAGTCTGAATAGCGCTTACCCCACTTTCTACCCCATGAACCACTACTATTTTTATCTCCGACAGTTCCAACCCTACCGGACGGCGATGATGGGCCTGTTGGCCAGCCTGCTGCCGGCCCTGTCTCTGGCCCAGCCCACCATTACGGCCGTGCAGCCGGCCGTTGCGCCAGTGGGCGCTTCCGTCACGCTCACCGGCACCGGCTTTGGCACTACGGCGGCCCAAAATGCAGTGTACTTCGGTGCCGTGCCTACGCTGGTGCTCACGGCTTCGGCCACGGCGCTCACCGTGGCCGTGCCAGCGGGTGCCACGTCGGGTGCCCCAGTCACGGTCACTAATCTGGCCACGCAGCGCACGGCTAGCTCGCTGGCGTCGGCCACGCCCGCGTTTCGGGTCACGTTTGCGGGCGGCGCCTTGGCCACCGGCGCCTACCGCCGCACCGATGTGCTCGCTGGCTTTGCCGTGGAGCGCCTGGCCGTGGGCGACTTCAACCGCGACGGCCAGGCCGACGTGGTGGCCACCGCCCGCAGCGTGGGCAGCGCCAGCGGGCTGGCCGTGCTGCTCAACCAAGGCAACCGCGCTTTTGCCGCGCCCTTTCCCGTCGACGCCAACATCCTGCCGGTGGGCGTGGCCGTGGGAGACCTCAACGGCGATGGCAACCTTGACATCGTGGCGGCCAACCAAGTCAGCCAGGACGTGTCGGTGGTGCTCGGCAACGGACAGGGCGGCTTTGCCACCCCGGACAACTACGGCCTTTCGTCCAACGGCACCGGGCAGGTGCTGGTGGCCGACGTGAACGGCGACGGCCGGCCCGACGTGCTCACCCTGGAGCTGGGCCAGGTGGTGGTGCTCTACAACACCGGCGCGGGCCGGCTCTCCTTCGCGGCGCCCCTGAGCACCGCCAGCGGCACGGTCTCATCGTTCGGTGCGGGCGACTTCAACGGCGACGGCCGGCTCGACGTGGTGCACCCCGACCAGCAAGGCACCCAGGTGGGCTTCACGGCGGTGCTAAGCACTTCTACTTCCGCCTACACCCGCCAGTTTGTGGCTGCCGCAGGCCCTTTGGAAAACCTCATGGCGACCGATTTCAACAACGACGGCCGGGCCGACGTGCTGGCCACCGGCAGCACGGGCACACAGGTGTGGCTGCGCACCGCCGCCGGCACCGGCTTTGGGGCTCCCACGGCCACATCAGTATTCCCGGTGTTTCGTACCGACTTGGCCGTGAGTGACCTGGACGGCAATGGCTTGCTCGACGTGCTTGCCACGGCCAATGGCCAGCCGGCCTTGCTTTTGCCGGGCACTGGCACCGGCGGTTTTGTGGCCCCCGCAGTGGGCGTGGCCAACCCCAACGGGGCCCGCACCCTGGCCGTGGGCGACCTGGACGGCGATGGCCGCGGCGATTTTGTAACCGGCAACGAGTTCAACAATAGCTTTTCGCTCTTCACCTACGTCGGGGCAGGCAGCACCGCCAACACACCCACCCTCGACGTCATTCCCGACCAGACGGTGAGCCGCGTGCCCATCACCCTCACGGTGCCCCTCACGGGCATTGGCGGCGGCGGCGGGGCCGGGCAGTTCATCACCGTTACGGCCAGCAGCAGCGCGCCCGCCGCCGTGAGCACGCCAGTGGTGAGCTACACCAGCCCGGCCGCTACGGGCTCACTTACCTTTACGGTAAATGGTCCGGCAGCCGTCACGGTCACCGTTAGCAACGGCCAAGCCACCAACGGCACGGTCAGCCGCACGTTTCAGGTGCGGCTGGCGCTGGCCACCCGCGGCCCGGCCGCCCAAGCGCTGCTGCTCTACCCAAATCCCAGCGCTTCGGGCCGGTTCTGGCTCGCGAATCCCGAGCAGTTCGGCCGCGGCCTGCTGACCGTGACCGATGCCGCCGGCCGCCGCGTGCACGCGCAGGCGCTGCCCGGCGGCCCTACCCCGGCCGAGGTGCAGCTACCGGCACCGGTCGCGGCCGGCGTGTATTTTGTGCAGGTCGGCACCGGCTCCCGCGCCTGGCGCGGCAAGCTGCTGGTGCAGCCCTAGCCGGCTAGCCCCGAGCAGATGGCATACCTCTACCCTGCCGCCGGAGGGTTCTGCGGCGGCAATTTCATATTTCATCCTTGCGTCTCATGACCATCACTACCTTTCTCAACTTGCGCGCTTTCAGGCGAATCTTATTTTTTTGCGGCTTGACCGTGTTTGCCTTGCCCCCTGGCTTGGTCCAAGCCCAATCGGCCGGGTTGCCGCCCGTCATCTGGGACCGCCGCGTCGGCGGTGCTGACAACGAAGAGCTGTCTGCCGCAGTGGCCACGGCCGACGGGGGCTACCTCTTGGCCGGCACGTCGGAATCGGGGGCGACGGGCGACCGTACCCAGCCCAGCCAGGGCCAGCGGGACTATTGGGCCATGAAAGTTGACGCCGCCGGCAACCGCCAGTGGGACCGCCGCTACGGCGGCACCGACCACGAACGGCTTGCCACCGCCCTGCCGACGGCCGACGGCGGCTACCTGCTGGCCGGCACGACCTACTCCAACGGCACCGGCGACATGACCCAGCCCAGCCAGGGCGATGGCGACTACTGGGTGGTGAAGCTGGACGCCACCGGGGCCAAGCAATGGGACCGCCGTTTTGGGGGGAATTTCGATGACGAGCTTTACAGCGCCATTCAAACCGCTGATGGCGGCTACCTGCTGGCCGGAGCAACCACCTCGGACGTAACCGGCGACCTAACACAACCCGGCAAAGGCTTAGTAGACGGCTGGGCCGTGAAGATTGACGCCGCGGGCATCAAGCAGTGGAACCAGCGGTTGGGCGGTGCGAACCGTGATGGATTTTTGTCTGCAATCCAGACCGCCGACGGCGGCTACCTTCTCGGCGGGGGCACATCATCCGCCGTTAGCGGCGATGTAAGTCAGCCTAACCGAGGGGATGTTGACTACTGGATAGTGAAAACTGATGTGAGCGGTGTTAAACTATGGGACCAGCGCTTTGGCGGCGACAATCAGGACGCACTGATTAGGATTCTGCAAACCGCCGACGGCGGCTTCTTGCTCAGCGGTACTTCGCCATCTGCGGCAGGCGGCGACAAGACCCAGCCCAACCACGGCAGCGGGAATACGGGCCTGTCTGATTACTGGGTGGTGAAAACCGACGCCGCTGGCACCAAACTCTGGGACAGGCGCTACGGCGGTACCAACGACGACTTTCTGACCGGTGTATGCCCGGCGCCCAACGGCGGCTACGTGCTGGCGGGCTGGTCGCGCTCAGGAGCCAGCGCCGACAAGACGCAGCCCAGCCAGGGCCGTGACGACTATTGGCTGGTGCGCATCGACGGCGGGGGCACGCAGTTGTGGGACCAGCGCATGGGTGGCCTCGGCGACGACGTAGACCCGCGGGTGGTGCCGTTGCCGGCCGGCGGCTATTTGGTGGCCGGCACGTCGGACTCGGGCACTTCCGGCAACAAAACTCAGCCCAGCCAGGGCCTGCGCGATTTCTGGGCCGTACGCCTGGGCGCCGAGCTTCTCGCCACCACCCCTCCACGCTGGAGCGCAGCAGTGGAGGTTTACCCCAACCCCGCCCACGGCGCCGCCACCGTGCGCCTGCCCGGCCGGGAGGCCGGGGCCAACTCGGCTAGCCTAACGCTGTTCGATGCGGTGGGACGCACCTTGTTGCGGCAGCGCGCAATGCTAGGCGCAACGGCCGGCATCGCAGCCCTGCCGCTGGATAACGTAGCCAATGGCCTTTATCTGTTACGCGTGCAAATTGGCCGCGAAACGGTCGTGCGCCGCGTGGAGGTCCGTTAAACGACTTGAAACTTGCACGGGCCCGAAAGAGAAATGGCCGCGTCACTTGATGTGACGCGGCCTTTTCTCTTTCGGGCCCAATGCCCATTCAGTCTTCAACAACTTCGTTGACATCGGCCGCCGAGCCACCCACCGGCGCATACACTTGCAGCGCCGACTTCAGCTCTTTGCGGGCAATGTGAATGCGGTTTTTGACGGTGCCGATGGGAATTTGCAGCTTCTCGGCAATCTCCATGTACTTGTACCCAATGTAGTACATCATGAACGGAGTGCGGTAGTCGGTGCCCAGGCCGGCAATGGCCTCGTTGATGTCGCGCACCACGAAGTCGGAGGTGGCGCCGTTGTAGGTGATGTAGTTCTGGTCGGTGTTGAAATACTGGAAATACTCCGTCGAATCGATGTTGGAGCTGCGCTTGGTAATCTTGTTGTAGTTGTTGATGAAGGTGTTGCGCATGATGGTATACAACCACGCCTTCAGGTTGGTACCGGCTTTAAATTTGTCTTTGTTGAGCAGAGCTTTGAGGAGGGTTTCCTGCACTAAATCTTTGGCGTCATCAGCGTCACGCGTCAAATTCATGGCAGCGGGCCGGAGGGTGAGCGAAATCTTCTGCACTTGCGAGGTGAATTCGAGCGAAGTCATGCTGTTTAGCTTTTTGTGGCCAATTGTTAAACAAATATACGCGACTGCCAGCAAATGGGTAGCCTGTGGCCGAAACTATTTTTCGCAGCGCGCCTACTTGTCCCTCGCGGGCACACCAAGATACAGCGGGCAAGAGAGTTGCCGCGCCGGCCAGCGCTCATTCCTCGTTACCAAATTGTGAAGCGTGCCGCTCCCCCAAGAGCAGGGAGCCGACAAAACAACTACGTGCCGCAAGCCGTGTATGGTTTGGCGACTCAGGCGGGCTCGGCAACTTTTTCTGGAACCTCCACCAAAGCCAGGAAATCCGTCATCAATGCCGGCGCAACGCAGTTGTTGGGGAGTACCAGGCCCTCTTGCCGGGCCAACTGCCCGTAGAGCACCACCAGTTTATCGCCGCAGCTGGCCGAAACTTCCTGCGCAAACTGGGCCACGCGGCTGCGTTCGGGCTGCGAGGTGAGCACGGTGGCAACGGCGTCGGGCTGGTAAGTTTCGCACACCGCCTCTAGTTCTTCCAAGGGCAGGTTTTGGCCCAGGTACAGGGTGTGATGCCCCCGCAAACGCAATGCGTAGTTCATGAACAGAAGCGCCAGTTCGTGCAGCTCGTCGGAGGGCAAAAACAGCACCCAGCGGCGCGCCGTGGTGGGCACCTCGGGCAGGGCGTCGGTGGCGGCCAGCATTTTCTGGCGCAGCAAGTGGGCCAACAGGTGCTCCTGGGCCGGGTTGACGGTGCCCGCCAGCCACATCAGGCCAATGCGCTGCAGCAGGGGGTACGCCACATACAGCATCATTTTCTCAAAACCCAGGGTAGCGGCCGACTCGTTGAACAACTGGTTGAGGCGGTGCTCGTCGAAACTGAGCATGGCCGCCAGCAGGGCGTTTACTTGCAGGTGGTAGTCGTGGGCGTCGTTGCAGCAGGCCAACACCTCGGCCTGCATTTCGGCGTCAGTCAGGTTGGCTACTTGCGAAATCCGCTTGCCGCGGCCGCACAGCGTCGTCACGTTCAGCAGGCGGCGCAGGTCTTCCTCGCAATACGTGCGGATGTTGGTAGCCGTGCGCACCGGGCGCAGCAGGTTGTAGCGCTGCTCCCACATCCGGATGGTGTGCGCCTTGATGCCCGAGAGCTGCTCTAAGTCGCTGATTGAAAACTGGCCCATGGTGCTTGCGTGGTGGGGTTGCTTACTTGACGGCCTTCTTGCGGCGGGCCAGCTGCAAGTATTTGGGCGACACCCACAACAGGCCGAATTCCGCCGAGCCGTCGCGGCCGGTGGTTTTGTGGTGGGTTTTGTGGGCCATGTTCAGGGCCCGCAGGTAGGTATTTTGCGATTTTTTCCAGAAGCGCAGGCGGCCGTGAATCAGCACGTCGTGCACAAAAAAGTACACCGAGCCGTAGATGGCAATGCCCACGCCCACCCAAAACCACCAGCGCCCGCCATTCTCGCCGGTCATGAACAGCGCGGCCGAGATGCCTCCGTATATAAGGAAGAACAGGTCGTTGCGCTCCACGGGGTGCGGGTGGCGCACGTGGTGCGAGCGGTGCAAAAACCACAGCGGCCCGTGCTGCACGTACTTGTGCATAAACCACGCCCAGAACTCCATGAATCCGAAGGTGGCAAGGGTGATGCCAATAGCGGCCAGTGCTGTCATGCGTTGGTAACCAGAACGGGAATTGGGTTGTTTTAATCTAGGCTTAATGTTTTGGCGTTTACAGTTGATAGTCTGGAGCTTACCGCTTTCAAAAAAGTGTTTTACGCGCTTTACTGCATTGCTTGGTGTCATTCACCAGCAATGCAAGCACGCCTCCCAAACCGTTAACCGTCTACCGCCGGGGCATTACCAGTTTATCTTTTCTTTGCGCAGGAAAGCGGCGATGCCCTGGCGGCAGTCTTCCGAGCCGCGGGCTTCGGCGTTGCTCTGGGCGGCGTAGCGCAGGCCCTCCTCCAGAGGGAGTTCGGGCAGGCGGGCCAGCATCTCTTTGGTCACTTCCATGCTCTGGGCCGAGTTTTCGCGGCACAGGCGCTGGGCGTAGGCCCGCACGTTGTCGGCTAGCTCCTCTTTGGAGGCCAGGAAGGTGACCAAGCCCATGTCGAGCGCGGCCTGGGCCGAAATCACGTCGCCGCTGAGCAGCAGCTGCTTGGTGCGGGCCTCCCCTATTTTGCGCAGCAAAAACACGCTCACGATGGCCGGCAGAAAGCCGATTTTCACTTCGGTGTACCCAAACTTGGCCTCGGGCACGGCGAAAGTGAGGTCGCAGATGGCGGCCAGCCCGCAGCCGCCGGCCAGCGCGTGGCCCTGCACCTGGCCAATGACGACTTTCTTGAGGGTATATATCTGGTGAAACAACTGCATCAGGTGCGTGCTGTCTTCCAGGTTGTCGGTGTAGCCGAAACCTTGCAGTTCCTGAATGTAGGCCAGGTCGGCGCCGGCGCAGAACACTTCGCCGGCCGCACGCAGCACAATAATTTTCACCGAATCGTCGTTTTCGGCAAACTCGAAGGCTTGCTTCAGCTCGGTTACCACGTCGGCGTTCAGGGCGTTGCGCTTGTCGGGCCGGTTGAGGGTGATGTAGCCGATGCGGTCCTCCGCTTCGTAGCGGATGTAGCGAAGGGCTTCGAGTTCGGGAGTGAGCAAGTTTTCCATGAGGGGCGGGTGAGGCGCGGACGGATGGGTACAGCCACGATGCTTCCCGTGGGAGAAGGGTGGCATCGGGTAAAGCAATAAACGCAAAAAAAGTGCGAACGGTCTGTTTTCTTCGGCCAAGAACTACTTCCGGCACCCCGGCGCAGGCGTGCACTGTCCAGGCAGCGCTTTACCTCCCACTCGGCCGGGCGGCCCCGCCGGGTTGCCTGGGTGCTGCCTAAGGTATTGACGGGCACGGCCTACCGCCGCGGTGGCGGGCACCGAAAGGCCCCCTGCGCCGTCACGTCCCAGGTGCGAAAGCCCTGGGCTCGCAGGCTGGAGTCTTGCCGGGCCACGTACCATATTTTACAGCTCGAATCGAACACCACCTGCGCCTGCGTGCCAAATACGGCGGCCAGCGTGGTGGGGCGGAGGCGGGCGTTGCGCCGCAGCACCAGCACGTCGACGGGCGTGGGCTGCGTGGCCGACGAAATGCCGTTGGAGATGAAGGCGATGCGCAAGCCGCGCCACCGGGCCAGCACCACAGGGCCGGGCTTGACGTAAAGCTTTTCGTTGGCGCTGTCGGGGTCAGCGAGGCGCTGCACCGGCACAGTGGCCCCGCGCCAGCCCACGTGGTAGGCGGTATGCCGGGCCGCCCGCCGAATGATGCCCGGCAGCAGCCGGTAGGTGCGCTCGGTTTCGGTGAGGGGCAACGAATCGGGCGTGACAAACTCCGCCGCCGCGCCCTGCCAGAACCCCACCGCCGAGCGCCGCGGAATGCTGTACACGATAAACTCCTCGGTAGGCGCCACGGCCCGGGCCTCTACCACCCGGCTGCCGGCGTAGCCTAGCAATAAGAACACGGCCCCGCGCAGCCAGCCCAGCCGGCGGGTGTTCAGCCAGGCCAGCAGTGCCCCAATCAGCCCGAACAATAGCACCGTTTGCAAGGCCGACACGTGGATTTCGCGCACCACCCAGCCGGCCATGTGGCGGCTCACCCAGAAGATGCTTTCGTTGAAAGCCCACACCATTTTCTCAAAAACCCACGCCACTCCCTTGGGGCCCCAATCCAACCAAGCCGCCGCGCTGGGCACCACCGCAGTGAGCGCCATTGCCACATACTTCACTGCCAGCAGCACCAACCCCACGTACACGGCCCAGCTTGAAATGGGTACGGCAATGAGATTGGCCACCAAAAAACTGAAAGGGAACTGGTGAAAGTAGTAGAGCCCCAGTGCGAACGTGGCCACCTGGGCCGCCAGCGAGAGGGCCGTGGCCTGCCACGTTAAATTCAGCATCCATCCGCTGGCCTTCCACGCCCATTGCACGGGCTTGGGCTGCCAGGGCCGGCGCCGCGCATAGAAGTAGCCTTCCACGTCGAGCCAGCGCGCAATGCGGGGCTGCACGTACACAATGCTGAGCACCGCCAGAAACGAAAGCTGAAAGCCGACATCGGCAATGAGAAAGGGATTCCAGAGCAGCAAGCCAAACGCCGCCACGCCCAGCGTGTTGAAGATGGAGTCCTGACGGCGCAAGGTGCGCCCCACAATGATGACCGTGAACATGACCGTGGCCCGCAGCACCGAAGCCGACAAGCCCGTGAGCAGCGCGTAGCTCCAAATCACGGCCAAGCCCACCAAGGCCGACCACAGCCGAAACCCGCGCACGCGGCCAAAAAACGTTTGCAGCAGCCACGACATGGCCGCGAACAGCAGCCCCACTTGCAAGCCGCTCACCGCCATGATGTGCGTGGTACCCGTAGCCGTGTAGGCCTGCTTGGTGGCCAAGTCCACGTCGTCCTTGATGCCCAGCACCAGCGCCGAGGCAATGGCGTACTCGCGCTTTGCTTTGATGTACTGCCGAAAAACCCCGTCGAGCTGCGCGGCCGCCTGCATGCTGATGGCCACCAATTTGTTGGGCGGTTCCAGGCGCAGCAGGCGGTACTGGTCGGGGTGAATGTATTGCTGGTGGTACACCTGCCGGTACTCCAGGTAGCGGCGGCAGTCAAACTCGCCGGGGTTGAGCGGCGGTTTGCTCAGGTCGGGGTGGCCCCGGATGAGCCACACCTCGCCGTAGCGCGGCTGGGCAATGCCGGCCACGCGCGGCAACGACACGCGGACCCCGCCAGTGGCCCGCTGCCAGCGGCCCGCCACGCGCACGGCCTGCACCCGCAGCGTGGTGGCGTAGGTGGCGGCGCGCACCACGGTGGCTTCGTCTACCACCGCCTGGTAGCTTTCTACCCGGTCGGCGAAGCGCGAGAGGTGGTCGGCCCGGCGGCTTTCGGTGGCCTGCTGGGTGAGGGCCGCACCAAAGAGGGCAATGCTGAGCAGGGCGGCACCCCCAGCAGCATCCGTTGCAACGGGGGTGCGTTGCCGCAGCGCCCACGCGATGAGCGCCCCGGCCAGCGCCGCCAGCCCCACGGCATACGGCCACAAGCCCGGCCACTGGTCGCCCAAATACAGGTAGGCCACGATGCCCACAATCAGCGCGGGCGTGTACCGCACGAAGGGAAAAGTGGCCCAGGTTATCATTGGTAGTAGAAGGAGAAAGAGAATGCAATGAGCAATGTAGTGGATTATCGAGAAAACCGCGCCGCAAGCTGCGGCCCGGCATCGCAAGGCCCTATCTTGGCATCCCGAAAAACATTCCCACCATGTTCGCCCTTCTGCGCCGCCTCAAGCTCAGTTACTCCCTGTACAATGTGTTTCAACGCCACCGGTTGGCGCACAACCTGCCCCTCTACCAGCGGCTGGGCCTGAAGAAACAGTACTTCTCCCCCGTCAGCAGCCGCGACTTTGCCCACCTGCGGCCCGACGCGGGCCTGCCTCCCGTGCCGCCGCTGGCCGCCCGCTTGATGGCACTGCCTGTTTTCCAGGCCCAGCCGGCGGCCACGCGGGCCAGTCTGCTCAATTTTGAGGACAATGGCTTTGCCGTGCTCCCCGGCTTTTTCGACGACGCCACGGTAGAAAGCATCAACCAGGACCTGGATAACCTCATTGCCTCCAAGCAGGTAGACCGCCGCTACCGCAACAAGTTCATGTTTGCCTACAAGAAGTCGGGGCGAATAAAGGCGGCGGGCGAAGGTCCTTTGCGCGAACTGATTACCGCACTGCTGGGCCACGAAGCCACCCTGTTTCAGAGCATCAACTTCCTGACCGGCAGCGAGCAGCGCACGCATTCCGACAGCATTCACATGAGTACCTTTCCGCTGGGCGGCATGGCCGCGGCCTGGGTGGCGCTGGAAGACATCACGCCCGACAACGGACCGTTGCACTACTACCCCGGCAGCCACAAGCTGCCCTATTACCTCAACGCCGACTATGCCAACGAAGGCACTGCCTGGTTCACCGGCGACAAAGAATACACCAAATACGAAGCCACCATCGCCCAAAAAATAGCCGAGGCCGGCATCGAAAAGCAGGTTTTTCTAGCCCGCAAAGGCGACGTGTTCCTCTGGCACGCCAACCTCATGCACGGCGGCGAACCCCACCACGACAAGGCCCAAACCCGCAAAAGCATGGTGTTCCACTACTTCAGCCGCGCCCACGTCTGCTACCACGAAATCACTCAACGCCCGGCTTTGCTGGGATAACAGAGAATATGGCCGTCATGCAGCGCGCAGCGAAGCATCTCGCCTGTGATAGTAAACCAGTTGTGAGAACGAAGCAGGCGAGATGCTTCGCTGCGCGCTGCATGACGCATTGACCAATTATAGATTGCCCAGCACCATTTTGTAGTGCTGAATGTCGGCTTCCACGAACATCTCCCCTTCCTTGCGGAAGCCGTGCCGCTCGTAAAAAGGAATGGCCCGCAGCTGCGCATTCAAGTACACTTCCGCGTCGGGCCGCTCGGCTTGCACGTCGGCGAGCACGGCGCGGAGCAAAGCAGCACCGATTTCTTGATTACGGAAGTCCGAAAGCACGGCGAAGCGCTCCAGCTTCACGCCGTTCTCGGTTTCGCGCCAGCGGGCAGCCCCGGCCGGAGTGCCGTTGGTGGCGCGGGCCAGGTAGTGGCGCGCGTCGCGGCGGTCGTGCTCATCGTGCTCTTTGCTGGCGGGTACGCCTTGTTCTTCCTGAAAGACTCGCTCTCTGATGGTGAACGCGGCGTCGAGGTCGCGCAAATCGGTGATGCGGTAAGCAGTGGTTGGCATAAGCGGTATCTCAAAAAAAATGTCATCTTCATCTGGCGTCCGCGCAGCGAAGGACCTTCTCACGACTGAACGAAAGACGTTCCA